>NCFD01000105.1 GCA_002281005.1 Acidocella sp. 35-58-6
GCATTCAAGGCCTGCGCCGCCGTGACGCCGCCGAAGGGCCCGACCATGTTGGCATAGGCGGCGCTGGTGTGACCGAGAAATGTCCCGTCGGCCTTGGCCGCCCGATAACTGTACCAGCCGCCAATCTGGTTATCCCCAATGCTTCCCACCTTGGCCGATAACGTCGCAAACACCGCTCGTCCACGCCGCGGCAGCAACGGCAAAAAATGCTTCATCAACAACGCCGGCCCCAGCGCATTCACCGCAAACGACCTTGCCAGATGTTCAGCACTCAACTCCTTGAAACTCTTCTCCGGCATAAACCCATCGCCGTGCAAAAACCCGGTAGCATCAATCACCAACCGCACCTCGTGCCCTGCTAATGTCAGGGCCGCCGCGGCAATCGTCGCCTCCGAGACAATATCCACAGGTACCGCGCCGCTGCGCGAAAACCCCACTACATTGGCAAACACCGGCACGTCCTCGAGTGCTGCAATCAAAGCCCGCCCCACCCCGCCTTGCGAACCAATCACCACGGCAACGCCACCCGCCGGAAAGGCCGAAAAATCTAAATTCATCTGTTCCATCGCCCTCATGTCGCCCGCACCCACCAATCCACAACCAGCACGTTGAAAATATCACACGCCAACAATTGACACGGCCGCGATTCAAAAGGCCAAGGTGGCGTATGAAACTGCCCGCCTTCGCGCTGATCTTCGCCGCCATCCTCGCAGCCCCTTGGGTCACCCCAGAGGCCTCGGCGCAGAGCCTGCCCGGCACCACCGACCATTACTTCATCACCTCCGACAATGTGCGCTTGCATTATGACGAAGCCGGGCCAAAATCCGCCCCCACCATCATTTTCGTCCCCGGCTGGACCATCCCGGCCTGGATATTCGCGCCGCAAATCCGGGCCTTCTCAGCGCATTATCACGTCATCGCCTTCGACCCGCGTGCCCAGGGTGCCTCGCAAATCGCCCCCGGCGGCTACAACCAGGACCGCCGCGGCCAGGACATCGGCGACCTCATCACCCATCTCGGCATCTCCAAAGTCACCATCATCGGCTGGTCGCTCGGCGTGCTCGATACCCTGGCCTACATTCATAATTCTGGAGACTCCCACATCGCCGCGCTGGTGCTGGTCGATAATTCCGTCGGCGACAACCCGCCCCCCGCCCCCCTGGGCCAGCACCACCACTACCCCACCGAACATGCCGCCTTTATGCGCGCCTTCATCCCCGGCATGTTCCAAACCCACCAATCGCCCGCCTATCTCAACCGTCTGATCAACGCCTGTTTGCGCGTCCCCGCCGACGATGCCCGTCTGTTGCTCGCCTACCCGGTGCCGCGCACCTACTGGCGGGAGGCTCTGTTCTCTACCAGCGTCCCGGTCCTCTACATCGTCCGCCCGCACCTCACCGGCCAGGCGCAAAATCTGGCTATTGACCGCCCGAACTCTCAAACCGCCCTATTCCCCAAAGCCGGCCACGCTTTGTTCGTCGACGAACCAGCCAAGTTCAACGCACTCGTGATGAATTTCATTAAAACCAAGGTATTGAGCCGATGAAACTCATCCCGCTCTTCCTGGTCTCACTTGCCGCGGTCGGCATCGAAACCGCCCTCACCCGCTATTTTGCCGTCGCCAACTGGTCCGACTACGGCTACTGGGTCATCTCCATCGTGATGGTCGGCTTTGCCTTCAGCGGCGTCACGCTGGCCCTTGCCCGCGACGCCCTGCTCCGCCACGCCAGCCTGTTGTTAGCCACCCTGCCGGCTCTCCTCACTCTCAGTGCTGCCCTTGGCTACAGCTTCACTATCCTCAACCCCTTCAACCCGTTGCAGTTACAAAATCAGGTCACTTACCTGCCGCAACTCGGCAACATCGCGCTGTATTACGTCGCCTTGCTGCCGTTCTTCTTCCTGGCCGGCCTGTTCATCAGCCTCACCTTCGTGGTGAACTCCCAAAACATCGGCCGCGTCTATGCCGCTGACCTCACCGGTGCTGGCCTCGGCTCCATCATCGTCCTCGGCCTGATGTACCTGCTCAGCCCCTTCACTCTCATCCCGGCTTTGCTTCCCGCACTGGCCTTGGCTGCCGCCTTCACGCCAAAATTCCGAAAACGCGCCATCACCGCAGCAAGTTTTGCCTTGCTCCTATCCGAAGCCCTACTGCTGCTCGGCCCGCAAGCGATCGTCAGCCAATACAAACCCATCTACCCGCCGCTGCACACGCCCAACGCCAAAATCCTCGCCGAAATCCGCTCCCCGCACGGCGACTATCTATTGCTCGATGATTTCACCGAACGGGTGAACACTGACATCTCCAACGATGCCGGCATGCTCGGCTACACTGACCCACCGCGCAGCTTCGGCCTGTACCGCGACGGCATCCGCATCGCGAGCCTGCCCAGCAGCGCCACGATCAACACCGGCTACGCCAAAGGTGCGCTCGACGCCCTGCCCTACACACTACGCCCCAACTCTAACGTATTGTTAGCTGGTGCCTCTGGCGGCTTCCGCATCAGTGAAACCCTCTCCCTCGGTGCCGCCCACATCACCGCCCTCGAGCCCGAACCGGTCCTCTATGCCGCCCTGAAACACGGCCTCGGCACCTCACCGGCTTTCCCCGCCACGCCCAATGTCACCATCAACAACCTCAGCCCCGTTGCCGCCGCCCAGACCACCGGCCCATTTGATCTCATCGACTTCTCTGCGGATTTTCTGGATTCCTCCCCCGCCAACGTCAATGCCTATACCGTTCAAGCCTTCACCACCTACCTGAACGCGCTCTCCCCCCACGGCATCATCTCTATCCCGGTCTCAATCCAGGACTTCCCGGTTTACGCGCTGCGCATGTTAGCCACCGTCCGCGCCGCCTTGGCTGCCACCGACACGCCAGACCCGCTAGCGCATGTCATCATCTACCGCTCCGCCTGGAACGCCCGCATCCTGGTCAGCCGCGCCGCCTTCACGTCCGCCGACATCAAAACGGTAGCAAAATGGACCGATGACCGCTCCTTCGATGTCGCATTCTATAAAGGCTTCGATTTCATCGCCGCCCGCAACAATCTCTATAACGACCTGCCCGCCGTCTCGTTCGACGACGGCACCGTCACCTCAACCGGCGCCGATGATTCCATCGCCGATGAAGCCGTTCAAATCCTTACAGGCCAGCCCAGCGTCTCTTCGCAAGCCTTCAACCTTACCCCGGTCACCGCCGACCGCCCGGTATTCTATTCCGTCTTGCGCTTGGCCAACCTCAGTGTGCTCCTGGCGCGCCTGCAAATTCTCCCGCAAGCTGAAATCGGCGCGCTGGTCAATCTGGCCGTCCTCGCCCAGGCCATCGTCATCGCCACGTTTGTTTTGTTAGTGCCACTATTCTCCCGCCGCATCGCCGCGGCGCAATCGCACAGCACCGGCCTCATCAAACCCATCATTTATTTTCCCGCCCTGGCGCTCGGCTTTCTGTTCATCGAAATCTACGCCATCGAAAAAGCCAGCGCCTTCCTCAATGACCGCGCCGCCGGCTTCGCCCTGGTGCTCAGCTTCATGCTGATCTTCTCTGGCCTCGGCAGCCTGATCAGCACCCGCCTGGAAGCCATCCCCCAGCGCGGCGTCTGGCTCGCCTGCGGAATCCTCTCAATCTGGGCGGGCCTTGCCTTGCTGTTCCTGCCCAGCGCCATGCTCGCCGCCAGCGCCTGGCCCTATCTGGTCCGCGCCATCCTCGTCATCCTCACCATCGCGCCAGTCTCCATTGCGCTCGGCCTGCCCTTCCCGCTCGGGCTGGAACGCGTCTCCTCCGGCAGTTTCCTGCCCTGGGCCTGGGGGCTGAACGGCGCCTTCTCAGTGGTCGCCACCCCACTCGCCAACCTCATCGCCCGAAATTTCGGCCTGCACGCTGTTTTAGCCGCCGCCATTCTCCTGTATATCGCAGCCGCAGCATCTTTCCCCGCGACCAGGAGACAACCCACTTGCGTACCCAGCCCCACCGCCTATCCCGTCGCGGACTAATCGGCAGCGCCGCCGCACTCGCCGCCGCCCCCAGCCTCGGCTTCGCTGACAATGCCGCTCCCGTCCCCGCGCCAGCGCCCGCGGCCCCGCTGCTCACCACCCCAGCCACCCCCAACGGCCAGCCCTGGACGCGCGAGGCCTTCCAAACTGCCATGGCGGCTTCCGGCCGGCCGGTCACCCTGACAGACGCCCAATTCGAGACCATCCAGGCCCGCAAACCCGCCGCGATGAAAGCCATCGCCGACTATCTAAAAATGCGCCTCGGTGCCGCAGACCCGCTGGTGCTGGCCGCCTTCCAGGCCCTGCCACGCGAATATTACCATTATATCTACCCCGAGCACCGCTCCACCTGCGGCGATGCCTACGACCAGCCGCCCAAACCCTGGGCCCTTGGCTACGGCTCCGCTCTGTCTGACTATCTCGGCCAGGCCTACATGACCCAGGTCTGCAAACCCGGCCCGAATGACGTGTCCTTGGAAATCGGCACCGGCAGCGGTTTCCAAAGCTCGCTGCTCTCGCGCATTGTCAAAGCCGCTTACTCCATCGAAATCATCGAGCCGCTCGGCAACGCGGTACATAAAATCTTCTCACCGCTCGGCTATGACAACATCACCACCCGCGTCGGTGACGGTTATTACGGCTGGCCCGAACAAAAAGACGGCTTCGATATCATCATCGTCACCTGCGCCGCTCAGTACGCCCCGCCCGCTTTGTTCGCCCAGCTCAAGCCCGGCGGCCGCATGATCATCCCCATCGGCCAGCCCTTCAAGCAAGGCCAGGTCTTCTACGTCTACTCAAAAGACGAAAACGGCAAAATCCACTCCCGCCGCGACATGGGCTGCTTCTTCATCCCCATGACCGGAACCATGATGAAAATCCCCGCCAACGAAGCCAAAGCCACGCCGTCCTAGTGAAGTAAGTCCAAGGGGCTCCGCCCCTTGGATCCTCGCCAAAGGCTCGCCTTTGGAAACCGTTTTAGACTTAAAAAAAAACCCTCGCCCATAGGTGTTTCAACACCTGGGAGCGAGGGTTTTTTCTTAAGTCCAGGGTTCTAAGGGCGAGCCCTTAGCAGGGGTCCGGGGGACAACGTCCCCTGGCCTTCCTCAACTAGCGGCGCAGGTTGAGGCGCGCGATGAGGTCCTGATAGCGCTTGAGGCTCTTGCGCTTCAAATAGTCCAGCAAGGAGCGGCGCTGACCAACGAGCACCAGCAGACCACGGCGCGAATGGAAATCTTTCGCATGGGTTTTGAGGTGTTCGGTGAGGTTCACAATACGCTCAGAGAGCAGGGCAATCTGCACTTCAGGGCTGCCAGTATCGTTGGCGGCGGTGGCGTATTCGGCAATAACTTCGGTACGGCGTTCTGGTGTAATCGACATCGTGATATCCTTCACGAAAAATGTTGAATGAGACGCTCTGATTTCAGCCAGCCGTCTGAAAGGCGGGCCAATGCCAGAACGCGTCCTGCAGCCAGCACGCGCACCAACCCGTTATCGGGGTTAGCGGCCTCTGGAATCCGCCCCATCAGATCAACCAAACTGATTGGTTGACCATTTGAGAGAGCATGTGCCTCAACCGCCGTCAGGGCCAGTGCCGGGATGTCGTC
>NCFD01000106.1:0-2223 GCA_002281005.1 Acidocella sp. 35-58-6
CATCCGCGTGAGACATGGCTGGAAGTCGGCTTCGGCGGCGGCGAACACGCCTACGCGCTGGCTACGGCGTATCCTGATATTGCGCTGATCGCCGCTGAAGTATTTGAAAACGGCATCTGCTCGCTATTATCGCGCCTCGCCCCTGACGATGTAGAAACCCCGGTACCACTGCCAAATTTGCGGCTATTTACCGATGATGCCCGCCCGCTGATCCGTACGCTGCCGGATGCCGCGTTGGCCAAGGTATTTTTGATGTTCCCGGACCCCTGGCCGAAAGCCCGCCACGCCAAACGCCGCTTTGTGCACCCGCTAATGCTGCCGGAAATTGCCCGCGTGCTGGTGCCGAGCGGCGAATGGCGCATCGCCTCGGACGACCCAACCTATCAAAGCTGGACCGATGACGTGCTGGCCACGCAGAATTTATTTACCGTCACCCGCGCGGCAGGCGAGCGGCCCGAGGGCTGGCCACCCACCCGCTATGAGGCAAAAGCGATCATAGCCGGGCGGACGCCGGTTTATTGGTCGCTGAGGAAGATTTAAGCCTCCTCTTCCTCATCCTCTTCCTCCAGGCTGAACTGCTGGGCTTCCTCGTCATATTCATACAGTTCGGCAAACCGGCCCCAGGCGATGACGGTGCGCAAGGTTTCCTCGGCATATTCCGCCGACATATGGTCTTCCAACTCATCGCGGAAGCGCACGGCAGAAGCGCGATGGTTCCAGCGCTCATCGAGCACTTTGCGGATTTCAGCAACCAGCGGCACATGCGCCAAAATGGTTTTGGCAAAAAGTGCCTTACGCTCTTCGGTCTCAGCATTCACAAACTGCCGCCCAGCTTCGGTAATCTGCAAGTCACCTTCTTCCAAAATCGCAAACCCGAGCATCGTCAGCGTCTCGCCCAGCGGCAGTAATTCGTCGGCCTCATATTGCAAGGCCGCCGCCAGCGCTGGTAAATCGGCGCGGCCTTCGTAGGGCGGGTTTTCCAAAGTTTCCAGCAAACCAGACATAATATTGGTACCCACCGGATGCAGGGGCGTGGAGAAGCTGGTTACCGGTGCGGCCGCTTGTGCGGTAGGCGCCTTGCGCCTTGTCATAATACCGTAAATATCATCCACCATCTGGCGGAACGCCGGGTCGTAACGGTTGCGCGGGTGCGGGAACGGCACTTTCAATTCCTGCGCCACCCGGCCTGGGTTCGATGAGAACACCAAAATCCGGTCGCACATCAGCACCGCTTCCTCGATGTTGTGCGTAACAAGCAAAATCGACTTCACCGGAAGCTTTTTATCCATCCATAAATCGATCAAGTCGGTACGCAGTGTCTCGGCGGTCAGCACATCCAGCGCTGAGAACGGCTCGTCCATCAGCAACAAATCAGGGTGCACCACCAAGGCGCGGGCCAAGCCCACACGCTGGCGCATTCCGCCTGATAATTCCTTCGGGTAAGCGGTATCATAGCCACCCAGACCAATCAGATCGATGGCCGCTTCGGTACGTTCATCGCGCTCGGCCTTTTTCACGCCCTGCGCTTCCAGGCCGATTTCCACATTCTCCTGCACGGTCAACCAGGGGAACAGCGCAAAGCTCTGAAACACCATCGCCACACCGGCCGCAGGCCCGGTGAGCGGCTGGCCACGCCACATCACTTCACCGGCGGTCGGCTTCAACAGCCCTGAGACGATGCGTAACAAGGTGGATTTACCCGAGCCTGAGCGGCCCAGCAGCCCAACGATCTCGCCCGATTGCAGCGTGAGATTAACATCATCCAGCACGATCAGATCAGCGCTGGCATCCTTATGGTATGACTGCCGGCAATTGCGAACCGTGACCAGCGGGCCTTGATAATTTACATTCTGATCCATGGCGTCTCTCCCTAACCCAATGTGGTCCGCCGCGAGGCGTAAGCATATAATGGCCGCCATAGAACGCGGTTGAAGGTAATCACAAAGGCCGACATGACCGCCACACCCAGCACAATCCGCGGCGTATCACCGGCGGTGGTGGCCTGAGCGATATAGGCGCCCAGCCCCTGTGCATGTAAATTGGTACTGCCCCAGCTTGCCACTTCCGCCACGATCGAGGCGTTCCAGGCGCCGCCACTGGCGGTGATGGCGCCAGTAACAAAATACGGCAGAATGCCGGGGATCATCACACTGCGCCAGCGCAGCCAGCCGCGTATCCGAAAATTCGCCACCGCTTCGCGCATATCACCTGGAAAGGCCGCCG
>NCFD01000106.1:2268-7846 GCA_002281005.1 Acidocella sp. 35-58-6
GCGTGCCGATCAGCATTAAAGGTGTCAACCAAATATTCGGGCTGACATGAAAATACACAATCGCCACCACGAACGGCGGGAACAGCAAATTTGCGGGGAACGCCGCGAGGAACTGCGCGATTGGCTGAGCGATACGCGTCGCCTTTGGGCGTAGGCCAATCCACACCCCGATCGGCACCCAGACAAGAGCTGCTATTGTCATCAATACAATAACCCGGATCATGGTATAAACCCCCATCAGCAGGGCCGTACCAAGGTCGCTCCAATGCAAACTTGTTGAGACAAAGCCAATGATTTGCCACAGGGCGTAGCCGGCCAAAGCCACGATCATGGCAAACCAGATCGCATCGATAATACGCGACGGCTGGCGGTTTTCATCAACCTGCACCGACGAACTGCCGCTCAGGCGCAGCCGGAAAAAAGCCCCCACAACGATCCCGATTTTATCAAATATCGCCTGAAACAACCGTGTCTGGCGGATCAATTTCAGCATCCATGGGTCTGGCGTTGCCGCCGCCGCCGTGGTTTCAAACCGGAATTTGCCCGACCACGCCACCAGAGGGCGAAACACCAGTTGGTCGTACAGCAAAATCACGATCAACATGGCGAGAATGGCATAGAAAATTGCCAGCAGGTTTTTTTGCGCCAGCGCCAGCGCCACGTAGGAGCCGATGCCTGGCAAGGCAAAACTTGTATTGCCCACCGTTATTGCTTCAGACGCCACCACGAAAAACCAGCCGCCGGACATTGAAAGCATGGTGTTCCACACCAACCCCGGCATCGCGAACGGCACATCAAGCCGCCAGAATTTCTGCCAGGGCGACAGCCGGAAGGCGCGCGAAGCCTCCTGCAAATCATTGGGCAGTGTGGTGAGTGACTGATAGAAGCTAAACGCCATGTTCCAGGCCTGGCTGGTGAAGATGGCGAACACACAGGCCAATTCGGCCCCTACCACACGGCCTGGAAACAGGTTGAGGAAAAACACCACCGTAAATGAGAGAAACCCCAAAATCGGCACCGATTGCAGAATATCGAGGATCGGGATCAAAATCAGCCCGGCGCGGCGGCTTTTGGCGGCCAAGGTGGCGAAGGTGAAGGTAAAAACCAGCGAGCAAAACAACGCCGCAAACATCCGGGCGGTGGTACGCAACGCGTAGCCGGGCAGATAAGCCGGGTCGAGGTGAATGGTGGTTGCTTCACTGCTCAATAACGGCGTGAACAAGGTGCTCCGCCCCACATCCACCAGCCCGATCAGCAGCCCCATCACCAGCAACATTGCCACGCCATCCCAGCGGTTGGGCATACGGCGGCCGGACGTGAGTGCTGAAGGGGTAAAATTTACCATGGACCCGCCTGATTGAACGCCTGATTGCACAATGGTTTAACCCTGGCCTTAGCCGTCAAGCGCGGTCCTGTCACCCCCACCAATCATTGCGGTTTTAAGACAGTTTCAGCGCCCTGTGCTGCCAAAACCACCGGCGCCGCGTGCAGTTTCATCAAGGCTCTCAACCTCGACCCATGCCGCCCGCACCACCGGCGCCAGCACCGCCTGGGCAATACGCATACCGCGGGTGACGAGAAAATGCTCCTCGCTGGCGTTCATCATGATCACCTGAATTTCGCCCCGATAATCCTCATCAATGGTGCCCGGGGTGTTGGGCAGCGTGATGCCATGCTTCAAAGCCAGGCCCGAGCGCGGGCGGATTTGCAACTCAAAGCCAGGTGGCAGCGCAATGGCGATGCCGGTCGGGATCAGCACGCGGCCCAGCGGCGGAATATTCACCGGCTTGGCCACCGCCGCCAGCAAATCCATGCCCGCGGCACCTGCGCTTGCGTAGGCGGGCAAATCCAGATCCACGCCATGCGGCAGACGGCGAATACGGACATCAATATTGGTCATGCAACCTCTTGGGCGATAAGGGCGGCGAGTTTAACAGCGACGTCATGCTTGCCCATAATCGGCCAGATTTCCTCGCCTGCGTCGTTGATCAAGGTGACTTCATTGGAATCCCCGCCCATGATGCCGGTGCCGCCGACATTATTGGCGATGATCCAGTCACAGCCCTTGCGTTCGCGCTTGGCGGCGGCGTGGGTGTAGAGGTTCTCGGTCTCGGCGGCGAAGCCCACCACCAGCCGGGGCCGGCGCGGACCGGGCGTTGAAATGATGCGCAGAATATCCGGGTTTTCCGTGAGATTCAGTGCGGGCGGCGCTTCGCCAGTTTTTTTAATTTTGTGCGCGGCCAGGGTTTCCACCCGCCAATCCGCCACGGCGGCAGCACACACCGCCACATCGGCGGGCAAGGCTTCCTGCACCGCTGCCAGCATCTCCAGCGCAGTTTCCACATGCACCACACTCACGCCCAGCGGGTCAGGGATGCTTACCGGCCCGCTCACCAGCGTCACCCGCGCGCCGAGTGCTGCCAGTGCCGCCGCAATGGCGTGGCCCTGCTTGCCGGACGAGCGATTGCCCAAATAACGCACCGGGTCGATCGGCTCATGCGTCGGCCCGCTAGTGACCAACACATGTTTGCCGGCCAGCGGCCCGCCTGCCCCCAGTGTCCGGGCGATGGCGGCCAGAATCACAGGCGGCTCCGCCAGCCGCCCAGGGCCAAATTCACCGCAGGCCATCGGCCCTTCATCAGGCGGCACGATCAGCACGCCGCGTTTGGTCAACGTGGCCAAATTCGCCTGAGTGGCGGCGTGTTCCCACATCCGCACATTCATCGCGGGCGCCACCAGCACCCGTTTGTCAGTTGCCAGCAGCAACGTGCTGGCCAGATCATCCGCCAGCCCCGCCGCCATTTTGGCCAGAATATCAGCACTGGCGGGCACCACCACCACTAAATCCGCCGCGCGGGAGAGCTCGATATGCCCCATCTCGCTCTCATCGGTGAGCGAAAATAAATCGGTATAAACCTTCGCGCCCGAGAGCGCCTGCAATGAGAGCGGCGTGACAAACTGCGCCCCGGCCTTGGTCAGCACACAGGTCACACCACAACCAGCTTTGGTCAGCAGCCGGATCAGCTCCAGCGCCTTGTAGGCGGCAATGCCGCCCGTAATGATGAGCAGAACCCGTTTGCCCGCCAGACTCACAGCCGCCAGCCCTGATGAATGGCGGCAATACCGCCGGAGAGATTGCGCACGCTCACGCGCTCCAGCCCCGCTGTCTCCATCATCGCCTTCAGCGTCTCCTGGTCTGGAAACATCCTGATGCTTTCAGCCAAATATTGATAGCTGGCGGAATCCTTCGCGACCATTTTACCGATCGCAGGCATCGCTTTGAACGACCAGGCATCATAAATTTTCTCGAACGCCGAGATCTGCAATTTGGAAAATTCCAGGCATAAAAATTTACCGCCCGGCTTCAGCACCCGCCGCGCCTCTGCCAGTACTTTGTCCTTGTTAGTGCAGTTACGCAGGCCGAACGCCATCGAAACACGGTCCACCGAACGGTCCGGCAGTGCCAGCGCCTCGGCATCGGTCACGACAAACGATAGATTGCCAATAAACCCGCCGGTGGTGGCGCGGTCACGCCCAACGCTTAGCATGGCGGCATTGATGTCCGATAAAATGACGGGTCCACCGCCCTTCTTCAGCCACCCAAAACTGATGTCACCGGTGCCGCCGGCGAGGTCCAGCAAGGTGCGGTTCGGACGCGGGTCCAGCGCCTGGATAAAATCATGCTTCCACAGCCTGTGTACGCCCAGCGACATCAGATCGTTCATGATGTCGTACTTGCCGGCCACCGAATCGAACACCTCGCGCACCAGCTTGCGCTTATCATCGCGCTTGACGGTCTGGAAGCCAAAATCCACGGAGTCAGGGGCCGAACCTGGGGGGCTATTATCGTTCATGAACTGACTATAGCCTGACTTCTGAAAATGCCGGAACTCCCCGAAGTCGAAACAGTCATGCGTGGCCTAGATGCCCGCCTCACCGGCCGTACCATTGCCCTGGCACGCCTGCACCGGCCCGATTTGCGCTGGCCGATTCCGCCTGAATTTGCGGCCACCCTCACTGGTGCCAAGGTGCTGGGGTTCCGTAGGCGTGGCAAGTACATGTTCATGCGCCTCTCCGGCGGCGTCTCAGCCCTGATTCACCTTGGCATGTCAGGCCGGATGCTGATCGACGCGCCGTTGACCCTGCACGAGCACCTTACCATCGAGACCAATGACGGCGGGCGGATTGGCTTTGTTGACCCGCGGCGGTTTGGCGCGCTTGATTTGATCGCGACCGATGCCGAGGACTCCCACCGGCTGGTGGCCGGATTAGGGCCGGAACCGCTCGGCAACGAATTTAACGGGCCGATGCTGCTGGAGGCGCTGGCCGGTCGCGTCAGCCCGATCAAAGTGGCCCTTCTGGACCAGACCTTGGTGGCGGGCATCGGCAATATTTACGCCAGCGAGGCGTTATTCCGCGCTGGGATCAGTCCGAAACGGCAAGCTGGGAACCTCGGGACCAAGCGTGTGGACCGGCTGGTGCCCGCCATTAAAGCCACACTCACCGAGGCCATCGCTGCCGGTGGCTCGTCCTTGCGCGACTATGTGCAGCCCAGCGGCGAGCTTGGCTACTTCCAACATGCCTGGAAGGTTTACGGCCGCGAGGGGGTGGCTTGCGAGCATTGCCCTGGCCCGCCCGCCTGCTCGGGCATTCGCAAAATTGTGCAAACCGGCCGCGCCTCGTTCTATTGCCCCAAGACCCAGGGCTAATTACGGTGCGGCCCAACAACTGGAGCGAAAACAATGTCGTATGAAACAATTTTGGTGGAAACCCATGGCCGCGTTGGGCTGATCAAACTCAACCGCCCCGCCGCGCTGAACGCGTTATGCGACCAGTTGATGAGCGAACTGGCCACGCAACTAAAAGCCTTCGATGCTGACCCTGCGATCGGCGCCATCGTGCTCACCGGTTCGGAAAAAGCCTTCGCCGCCGGGGCCGATATCAAGGAAATGCAGCCGCGCAACTACCCCGGCACCGTGCTGGAAGATTTCATCTCGCCGTGGGAAGCCGTCACCCACACCCGCAAGCCGGTGATCGCGGCGGTGGCCGGTTTCGCACTCGGCGGCGGCTGCGAACTGGCGATGATGTGCGACATCATGATCGCGGCTGACACCGCCAAATTCGGCCAGCCCGAGATCAACCTCGGCGTCATCCCCGGTGCTGGCGGCTCGCAGCGCCTCACCCGCGCGGTGGGCAAGGCCAAGGCCATGGACATGGTGCTCACCGCCCGCATGATGGACGCCGCCGAAGCCGAACGCGCCAGCCTGGTCAGCCGGGTATTCCCCGCCGCTGAGTTAATTCCCGAAGCCCTGAAAATGGCCGAAAAAATCGCCAATCTTTCACCGGTAGCCGTGGCGCTGGCGAAAAAGGCGGTGAACACGGCGTTTGAGACAACCTTGGCGCAGGGCGTTGCGTATGAACGCGCCAGCTTCCTCGGCCTGTTCGGTACTCCAGACCAGAAAGAAGGCATGGCGGCGTTCATAGAGAAGCGCAAGCCAGTGTTCAGCCAGGGGTAACCCGGCCTCCGCTCCGTCATGGCCGGGCTTGACCCGGCCATGACGTCTCGGATTCAGCGCAT
>NCFD01000107.1 GCA_002281005.1 Acidocella sp. 35-58-6
AGGGCCAGCAAAACCAGAAACCCGATGATCGCCCGCAAAATTTTCAGCTTTTAACTCCGTTTTTTTTCGCCGCCGGCGCAGAAATGGGCTTGTTAATCCGCTCCCGCAACTCCTTACCGGCCTTGAAAAATGGCACAGACTTTTGTGCAACCTCCACAGCCTCACCGGTGCGAGGGTTACGCCCAGCGCGGGCGTTGCGATGCTTGACGGTAAATGCGCCAAAACCGCGCAATTCAACCCTCTCCCCCCTCGCCAAGGCGGCCGTCATTTCGTCAAAAAACGAGGAAACGATCCTCTCCACATCCGCCAGCGTCAAATGCGGATTATCCTCAGCCAATCCGGCAATCAGTTCCGAGCGTGTCATAAAACTCTCCCAGCGAGAGGCGACGATGCCAGGACGACACGAGTTGGTCAATAACTTATTGTGTTGAAAGGGTTTTGTCTCGCAACGCGCCAACAAAAACGGCCCTCCGAAGAGGGCCGTTTCATATCTCCCCAAACTTGGGAAAAATTTTACTCTTCGGTAGCTTGATTCCGGCGGCGAATAGCGGCCCCCAGAATGTCACCCAGCGAGGCGCCGGAGTCGGAGGAGCCAAATTCAGCCACGGCTGACTTGTCTTCGTCGATTTCCTTGCCCTTAATGGTGAGTTGCAGCTTACGGGCTGCACGGTCCACCGCGGTGATCTTGGCATCGATGCTGTCACCCACCGAGAAACGCTCCGAGCGCTGGTCGGCCTTGTCGCGGGCCAGTTCGGCGCGGCGGATAAAGCCGGTCAACACATCGTCCACCTTCACTTCAACGCCGTTCGCCTGAACCGCGGTGACAATGCAAGTGACAATCTGACCCTTGTGGATCTTATCGAGAACGCCAGCGGCCGGGTCAACTTCAAGCTGCTTGATGCCGAGGCTGATGCGTTCTTTCTCAATGTCGATATCGAGAACCTTCGCCTTTACCACGTCGCCCTTGTTGTACTTGGCAATTGCAAGCTCACCGGTATCGTCCCATGAAATATCCGACATATGGATCATGCCGTCGATCTCAGCGCCGATGGCGATGAACAGGCCGAATTCAGTAATGTTGCGGATTTCACCTTCCAGCACGGACCCAATCGGGTGCTCGTCCTGGAACTCTTCCCATGGGTTACGGGTAACTTGCTTCAAGCCCAGCGAAATGCGGCGCTTGGAAGCGTCCACATCCAGCACCACAACGTCAACTTCCTGGCTGGTGGAAACGATCTTGCCCGGATGCGCGTTCTTCTTGGTCCAGGACATTTCGGACACATGCACCAGGCCTTCAACGCCGGCTTCGAGTTCCACGAATGCACCATAGTCAGTGATGTTGGTGACGCGGCCCGAAGCCTTAACACCAGGCGGGTACTTGGCGTCCACACCTTCCCATGGATCAGCCTCAAGCTGCTTCATGCCAAGCGAAATACGCTGGGTATCGGCATTGAAGCGGATCACCTGCACCTTAACCGGCTGGCCGATAACGAGCGCTTCGGCCGGGTGGTTGATGCGCTTCCAGGCAATGTCGGTCACATGCAACAGACCATCGACGCCGCCGAGATCCACGAACGCACCGTAATCAGTGATGTTCTTGACCACGCCATCGAGGATCTGGCCTTCCTTGAGGCCCAAAATCAGCTCGGAGCGCTGCTCCGCACGGGTTTCTTCCAGCACGGCGCGGCGCGAAACCACGATATTGCCGCGCTGACGGTCCATTTTCAAAATCTGGAACGGCTGTGACATACCCATCAGCGGGCCGACATCACGCACCGGGCGGATATCAACCTGGCTGCCCGGCAGGAACGCCGTAGCGCCGCCAAGATCAACCGTGAAACCACCCTTCACGCGACCATGAATGATACCATTCACACGGGTCTGGGCTTCAAAGGCTTTTTCAAGCTGAGTCCAGGATTCCTCGCGGCGCGCCTTCTCGCGCGACAGTACCATGGAGCCGTCTTTATCTTCGTAACGCTCGATATACAGGTCGAACACGTCACCGATATTAACTTCCGGCTTGGCGCCCACAGGGGCAAATTCACGAAGGGGAACGCGGCCTTCACTCTTCAGGCCGACATCGACGATGACGAAGTCATCATCAATCCGGAGAACGGTTCCGGTAACGACCGAGCCTTCAAACCCGGCATTCATGCCAAGCGAGGAATCGAGGAGGGCAGCAAAATCATCGGCGCCGGAATAGACAGGGGCGTCGTGTTGACGAACAGCAGTTGCGATGGAAGCCATGTGGCTGGATGTGTCCTTGAATGGGAGCGCGATTTGCGCCCCGGCGGTTTGCGCTACGTCTATCAAACGCAACGGCTGAGCCATCCCGCAGGGGGATGCCCGGTTAAGTGAATGGCCGTCTCTTAATCCCGCAGACGCAGAAGTCAACCATCCAACCCCGAAAACCCGCAGATTCCTTGGGCCACGAAAAACTCGCCCATGGTCCGCTACGGCGAGTTTCCAAACTAACCCTAAGTGCTATAAGCCGTTCGCAATGACACATTTCACCTCCGGCTTCGCCCGCTCCGCCCTGCTCGTCCTGGCTTTAGCCCTGGCCGCGTGTTCCTCTCACGATGCAACCGACGTTGACCTGTCAGGCCCCAACCTGCCGCCAGCGGATAAGCTGTATGCCGACGGCATCGCGCAAATGAAGGTGGGGCACTACGAAACCTCCGTGAAAACCTTCGACGCGGTCGAGCAAAACTACCCCTATTCGCTGTGGGCCACCCACGCCCAGCTCATGCACGGCTACGCCCAATACAAGCAGCAGAACTATGACGAAGCGATCAGCGCCCTCAACCGCTTCATCGGCCTGCATCCGGAAAACGAGGATATTGCTTACGCTTATTACCTTAAGGCGCTGTGTTACTACGAACAGATCGACGATGTGCAGCGTGACCAGACCTCAACCTATGAGGCCATCCAGACCCTGACGGACGTCATCAACCGCTTCCCGGATAGCGCTTACGCTCGTGACGCACGCATCAAACTGCGCCTGACCGACAACCGTTTGGCTGGGCATGACATGGTCATCGGCCGCTACTATGAAAAACAGCATCTCTACGCGGCCGCCGTTGGCCGTTACCAGGACGTCATCACCAGCTACCAGACCACAACTTACGTACCCGAAGCGCTGGAGCGTCTGACCGAGGTTGACCTGCAACTAGGCTTGACCACCGCGGCCCAACAAACCGCCTCGGTACTGGCTTATAACTACCCCGGCAGCACCTGGTATCAGGCCGCTTACGACAAGTTAAAGGCGCACGACCTGCTGCCGGCGGCATCAGCAGCCGACACGGCATCCGGCAAACCTGCCCCGGCACCGAAGAAATCCGGCGGCTTCTTCGGGCTGTTCTAACCAAGCCCCATGCTAACCAATCTCTCGATCCGCGATGTTGTGCTGATCGAGCGGTTGGATTTGCACTTCGCCGCCGGTCTCACCACCCTCACCGGTGAA
This sequence comes from Acidocella sp. 35-58-6, assembly GCA_002281005.1. GTDB lineage: Bacteria > Pseudomonadota > Alphaproteobacteria > Acetobacterales > Acetobacteraceae > Acidocella. Next base: position 3,464 of record NCFD01000107.1, read on the forward strand.
ACCGGGGCCGGCAAATCCATCCTCCTGGACAGCTTAGGCCTGGCCCTGGGTGCCCGTGCCGATGCCGGCTTGATCCGCACCGGTGCTGAACAAGCCGTTGTTTCTGCGGTATTTTCAGTAAATGACACCCATCCCGCCGCAGCCTTGCTGACCGAACAAGGATTCGACGGCGGCGATGAAATCCTGCTGCGGCGTATTGTCACCAAAGACGGCCGCTCGCGCGCTCTGGTAAACGACCAACCGGTGAGTGTGACGTTTTTAAAAAAATTAAGTGCCCTGCTGATCGAGGTCCAAGGCCAGCACGAACAGGTTGGCCTCGCCGACCCCGCCAATCACCTGGGATTACTCGATGCGTTTGGGGTGCCGCTGGAAGCCCGCATGGCCACTGCCGCCGCCTATAAAGCCTGGAAGGATGTGGCCGGACGCCTCGCCGCCGCTGAACTCAAAATCGCCGAGGCCGCCCGTGATGAAGATTTACTCCGCCATGCGGTCTCGGAACTCACCACCCTTGCCCCGCAACCCGGCGAGGAAGAAGCCCTGGCCACCGAGCGCTTGAGGTTACAATCCGGTGAGCGCCGTGCCGAGGCCATCGCCGCCGCCCTCGCCGAACTCACCCCCAAGGACCGCCGCTCGCTCGGCCCCGCCTCCCATTTACGCGCCGCCGCCCGCGCCCTCTCGCGCCTGGCCTCCCCCAACGGCGAGCACCCGGCTGCCGCTGCCATGGCTGCCATCGAACGCGCCGAGGAAGCTCTGGCCGAGGCCGAAACCATGCTCACCCGCCTAGCCCATGAGGCCGAGGACGACCCGCGCGCCTTGGAAGCCACCGAGGAGCGGCTATTTGCGCTCCGCGCCGCCGCCCGCAAACATGGCGTCAACGTGGTCTCCTTGCCAGAATTTCTCGACAAGTTGCGCGAAAAACTCGCCGCCCTGGAAACCAGCACCGCCGACATCGCCGCCCTAACCCGCGAGACCGCCGCCAAACGCGCCGCCTACATCGAAGCCGCCGCCGCCCTCTCCGCCCTGCGCCAGCAGGCCGCCGGCCAACTCATGCAAGCCCTGGCGTTGGAATTGCCGCCGCTAAAGCTGGAGCGCGCCCGCTTTGTGGTGGAGCGCACCACCTTGCCCGAAGCCAACTGGGGGATACGCGGCGCTGATTCGATAAAATTCCTGATCGCCACCAACCCCGGCGATGCACCAGGTGCGTTGGATAAAATCGCCTCCGGCGGCGAATTGTCCCGCCTGATGCTGGGGTTGAAAGTGGTTCTCACCGGTGGCGCCTCGGTGGAAACCCTGATCTTCGATGAGGTCGACTCCGGTATCGGTGGTGCCACCGCCGCCGCTGTGGGCGAACGCCTCGCCCGCGTGGCGGACTGCGTGCAAGTGCTGGTGGTCACACACTCCCCGCAGGTCGCCGCCCGCGGTGTGGCGCAAATGCGAGTCTCCAAGCGTGTTTCCGCCGACCGCGCCGTGACCTTTGTGGAAACCCTCACGCCAGAAGAACGCCGCGAGGAAATCGCCCGCATGCTGGCCGGCGAATTCGTCACCGACGCAGCCCGCGAGGCAGCGACAAGCCTGCTGGCCGCGACATGAAAGACCGCCTCGCCACCCTCCTCTCCCACATCGCCGCCGCGAACGAGGCGTATCACGCCAAAGACGCGCCGATTATGAGTGATGCTGACTATGACGCCCTACGCCGGGAAGCTGCCGACCTGCTCGCCAGCAACCCCGAACTTGGCACCGCCACCGTGCTTGAACAAGTTGGCGCAGCCCCCGCTTCGGGCTTTGCCAAAATCACCCACATCGTGCCGATGCTCTCGCTGGATAACGTATTCTCCCCCGAAGATTTCACCGAATTCTGCGCTCGCATCCGCCGCTTTCTCGGCCTCGATGCCAGCCCGCTGCATTTCGTCGCCGAACCGAAAATCGACGGGCTCTCCATCTCGCTCACCTACGAGCACCATAAATTCACCCACGCCGCCACGCGGGGCGATGGCACCCAGGGTGAGGACGTCACCCGCAACCTGCTCACCATGGATTGCTTCCCCCGCAAGCTGCCGCCCAATGCCC
>NCFD01000108.1 GCA_002281005.1 Acidocella sp. 35-58-6
TCAAGATAACGCTTGAACCTGGGTACACTCGTTTTTGTCGGCCAATGAATTCGTCCGAGCTCATAAAGAGCATCGAGAGCGGCCAAGGTCGACTCAGGTAAATTTTCTCCACCCGGAAATTGACGCGGTGGGGCCCAATGCCGACCCTTTAAGGTTGGGTTTTGACCTCGCCACTCAGCACCCGATTCACCATGCCGGGTGCCCGCACCTGTCAGATCACCCACCTGATACAAGCGACCATCTGAGTCTTTATGACGATAATACGAAGTCACATAGTCTTCTCGATAGCTTTGGAACACGCTGTTCCAAAGATAATCATCAGATTTTGAGTAATACAACAAAACATCATGCACTGGCCCCCATCGCTTGGCGGAATTATGAGCGCTGGTGCGTTTCCAAATAATTTCGCTGCGGAAATATCCAGGAAAAATGCTGTCTAGCAAAATTTTTAAATAATGGCTGGCAGTTGGGTCACAATGCAAATACAAACTCGCCGTTGGCTTCATAACTCGATGGAGTTCAATCAAGCGGGCGGCCATCATAGCAAGATAGGCCATCATGTCATTCTCACCCAACGTCGAACGCATGGCTTTCAGCATGGTGGCGGTCGCCGGGTAGCGGGAACGAATCACATATTCATAGGCGCGGGCAGCGGATTCAGTCCAATGCCAGGTATCCTCAAATGCCTCAATCTGCGCTTCGCTTTTTTGTCCGGCAGGGGCTTTGAACAGCACGTTATAGCCCGCATTGGAATTGAACGGGGGGTCGAGATACACGAGGTCAACGCTCTCATCGGCGATGCTTTCGCGTAACACGGCCAAATTATCGCCATAATAGAGCTTGTTTGCCATGGAGCCATGATGGCAAGCCCGCCGTCGCGCCGCAATGGCCTGCCAGGGTGCGAAACCCCCGAGAGCGCAAGGCCCCTAGTGCCCCACCGCCGCCCGGTAGGCCGCTACATTCGCCAACTGCTCTTTATACGTGCGCGAGAACACATGCCCGCCGGTGCCGGTGGCCACAAAATATAAATCATCGCTCACCGCCGGGTGCAGCACCGCGTTCAATGCCGCCAGCCCCGGCGCACAAATCGGCCCCGGCGGCAAGCCTTCATGCACGTAAGTATTGTAAGGCGAGGGGTTTTCGAGGTCGCTGCGGGTGATCGCCACACCGGCGGCCACCGCGCCGTCGGATGCCGCGTAAATCACCGTCGGGTCGGCTTGCAGCTTCATGCCTTTGGCCAGCCGGTTTTCATATACCGCCGCCACTTTCGGCAATTCCGCCGCCAGCGGGGTTTCCTCCTGCACGATCGAGGCCAGCACCAGCGCCTCATGCTGGGTGAGGGTCACCGCGCTATCGCGCTGCGCCCAGGCCTGCGTGATGGCCACCGTCTCGGCCCGCTCGGCACGGTGCAGAATTACGGCACGCGGGGTGTTCAGCGTATAATCATAGGTTTGCGGCATCACCGCGCCCTCCGGCGGTGGCGCCACCGTGCCACTGGCGGCGGGGGCCGCGTTGAGGATTTTGGCAATCTGGATGCCGGTCAGCCCCTCAGGGATGGTCACCTGGTGCTGCACCACCGCACCGAAGCGCAATATATTCAACACCTGCTGCAATGAGGCATGCGCCGGGATGAGAAACTCGCCGGCATGAATATGGCCCTGATGCCGCGTCAGCCACGCTGCGGCCCGGAACAATAAAGGGGATTGCAGCACGCCCGCCTGCGCCAGGGTCGCGGCCACCTCAGCGGTGCCACCGGCGGGGATCACCACGGTTTTGGCGCTGGCAAAATCACCCGGCGCGGTCAGGCTTTCATTGACCGCCATGCGGCCCAGGCTCACCACCAGCAGCAGGGCGCAGAGCAGTAAAACCAGCCGGCTTCGTAAAAATCTCAGAGGCTAAACCCGCTTGAAAATAACCGAAGCATTGGTGCCACCAAAGCCGAAGCTGTTGGAGAGTGCCACGTTAATTTTGCGCTCCTGCGCCACCAGCGCCACCCGGTCAATCACGCTGGCTTTGCTGGGCTCATGCAAATTTAGCGTCGGCGGGGCCACATTGTCGCGGATCGCCAAAATCGAGAACACCGCCTCAATGGCGCCCGCCGCCCCCAGCAAATGCCCGGTGGCGGACTTGGTGGAGGACATCGCCAAACCCTTGGCGGCATCACCAAACATGTTCTCAACCGCTTCCAATTCTAAATCATCGCCCATCGGGGTGGAGGTGCCGTGCGCATTCACATACTGCACGTCAGCCGGCGTCAGCTTGCCGTTTTTAAACGCCGCCTTCATGGCGCGGAACGCACCGTCATGATGGTCCGCCGGGGCGGTGATATGGTGGGCGTCACCCGACATGCCGTAGCCACCCACTTCAGCGTAAATTTTCGCACCACGCGCTTTGGCGTGCTCGTACTCTTCCAGCACCACCACGCCAGCACCCTCGCCCATCACAAAGCCATCCCGGTCCTTGTCCCAAGGCCGGGAAGCCTCGGTCGGGCGGTCGTTATAGGCGGTGGAAAGGGCACGCGCCGCGCAGAAGCCGGCAATGCCCAGCGGGTTCACCGCTGCTTCGGCGCCGCCGGCCACCATCACGTCAGCATCGCCAAGTGCGATAATCCGCGCCGCATCGCCAATGGCGTGCACGCCGGTCGCGCAGGCGGTCACGGCGGAATGGTTCGGGCCTTTAAGGCCATATTTAATCGAAACCTGACCAGAGATCAGGTTGATCAGTGCCGAGGGGATAAAGAACGGCGAGAGCCGCTTGGCCTTGCCTTCATGCACCAGAATCGACGCCTCATAGATAGCCGACAAGCCACCGATGCCGGAGCCGATCATCACGCCGGAGACGTATTTTTCTTCCTCAGTCTGTGGAATCCACCCCGAGTCTTCAATGGCTTCGGAGGCCGCGACGAGGCCAAAATGGATAAACCGATCCATTTTTTTCACGTCCTTCACCGGCATCCATTCGCTGAGGTCCAGCTTGCCCTCGGCGCGAGGCCCGTTGGGGACCTGTCCGGCAATTTTAGCGGTTAGCTCCGTGGTGTCGAATGATGAGATGATCCCGATTCCGGACTCACCATTGATCAGCTTTTTCCAGACATTTTCAAAGCCCAGCCCAAGTGGCGTGGCGACTCCCATGCCGGTGACGACAACACGACGCATATTCTAAAACTCCCAGACGCCCAAATAAGCCGAATTACTCGGCTTTTTGCTTCTCGATGTAGTCAACGGCGTCTTTAACGGTCGTAATTTTCTCAGCGGCATCTTCAGGAATTTCAACGCCGAACGCTTCTTCGAACGCCATCACCAATTCAACGGTATCAAGGCTGTCAGCGCCCAGATCGTCGATAAAGGAGGCTTCGGGTGTGACTTTGGCTTCGTCGACACCCAGATGCTCGACAACAATTTTCTTAACCTTGTCGGCGATTTCAGTCATCTAAGTTCACTTTCCTGCATCTCGGGTGGGTGGAAACTGTATGGTCCATACAGCATTTAAAACATTTTGGTTAACTTTGGTATCCGGGGCCGCTTAGCACGGTTTATTCAGCGCCGCCAACACCGCTCAAAGCATAGCCATACCGCCGTTGATATGGATGGTTGCTCCCGTGACCCATCCGGCTTCGTCAGAGGCCAGATACACCACACTGGCGGCGATATCAGCCGGTGAACCCAGGCGGCCCAGCGGAATTTTTTCGGCCAAAGCGGCCCGTTGCGCATCGGTTAGGGCGTCGGTCATCGGGGTCTCGATAAAGCCGGGGGCCACCAGATTCACGGTAATCCCGCGCGATGCCACTTCCTGCGCCAGCGCCTTGGTCAGCCCCAGCAAACCGGCCTTGGCCGCCGCATAATTGGCCTGCCCGGGGTTGCCGGTGGAACCCACCACGCTGCCGATATTGATAATCCGCCCAGCCTTGCGGCGCAGCATGAATTTCAACGCGGCCCGGCTGAGCCGGAACGGGGCTGCCAAATCCACATCCAGCACCTTTGCCCAATCGGCATCACTCATCCGCAGCGCCAGCCCATCTTTCGTCAGCCCGGCATTATTCACCAGAATATCCACCTTACCCATCGCCGCCTCAGCCGTGGCAATCAGCGCCGCCGCGGCCTCCGGGTCGGCCAAATCCGCCGGGCACACATGCACACGTTCGCCCAACTCAGCCGCCAGCGCCTCAAGGGCGGCCGCCCGCGTGCCCGAGAGGGCAACAACGGCACCCTGGCGGTGCAACGCCCGCGCAATCTCACCGCCGATGCCACCCGTCGCCCCGGTGACCAGGGCAGTTTTACCTGTCAGATCAAACATCACAGCACCTTCAACAAGGCTTCAATGTCAGCCGGCGAGCCGACCGAGAGGGTGGGGGCCTCCGGCGCAATGCGCTTCACCAAACCAGCCAGCACCTTGCCGGCGCCCAGTTCAATGAACCTATCCACACCAAAATCCACCATGCTCTCCACCGATTCGCGCCAGCGCACCGTGCCGGTGACCTGTTCCACCAGCAATTGCGCGATAATCGTGGGGTCGGTCACTTTCGCCGCCGTCACGTTGGCCACGAGCGGCACGATTGGCGCGCGCGGGCGGGTGATCTCCAGCGCCTTGGCCATCGCCTCAGCCGCCGGTTGCATTAGCTTGCAATGAAACGGTGCGGAGACCGGCAGCAGCATGGCGCGCTTCACACCCTTCGCCTTGGCAATCTCGATCGCCCGCTCCACCGCCGCCTTGATGCCCGAAATCACCACCTGGCCGCCGCCATTATCATTGGCGCAGCCCACTTCCTCATGCCCATCCGGACCGTTGGCGGCTTCCACGCAAATCTCCTGCGCCATCGCCATCTCAACGCCCAGAAGTGCTGCCATGGCGCCAACACCCGGCGCTACCGCCGCCTGCATCGACTTGCCACGCAACTTCAATAACGCCGCCGCCTCAGCTACGGTAAACGACCCCGCCGCCGCCAGCGCACTATATTCGCCCAGCGAATGGCCAGCCACCAAAATGGCCTTGGCCTTCAAACTCACCTTGCCCTCGGCTTCCAATACCCGCAGCACCGCCAATGAAACCGCCATCAGCGCCGGCTGCGCGTTCTCTGTTAGGGTAAGTTCCTCAATCGGCCCCTCAAACATCAGCTTGCTCAGCTTCTGCTTCAAAACCTCATCAACTTCCTCGAACACCTCACGCGCGGGCGCAAACGCCGCCGCCAGATCGCGGCCCATACCCACGGACTGGCTGCCTTGGCCAGGGAAAATAAAGGCATTAACTGCCATGTAAGCGTCTCCTATGAACCCGCGCGGCGTAACCACGCGGGAGGCCGCTGTCAAATACGTAACATTATAAAAGCGCTAAATGTGTCAGCGCCAGGCGCATATCAGCCGGTAGGGCATCCACCCCGCTCACCGCCCCGCTCGCGCCAATATCCGGCGGCGCATCCGCCGCGCTCGACGCCCTGCCGGTCCTTGCCCAGCGCGGCGGCCGGCTGATTCCCCCCCGCATTCCGACGCTGGCCGAAGCCCAGGCGGAGCTTTCGGACCTTGAACGGATCG
>NCFD01000109.1 GCA_002281005.1 Acidocella sp. 35-58-6
CATCGGCCGAGGCAATCACGTAGCCTTCCGGCTCGAGGCCGGCCCGGAGGAATTCAACGGTCTTGGGGTCATCTTCTATGAGGAGAATTTTCATCGTACCTGCTAGTTGGTAGCCGTGTAGTGTGGCTTACCGTCAAGTGACAAATCGACAAGGTAGCGGAGATGTTGTGGGCAAGTAAGGTCAGGCACTGGGCAGGCATGAAGTCTATCTGGCGTTTTTATGGTTGTGGTGCTCTGGGCGTTTTGCTCAGCCTCTCGGCGTGTGCCTCATACCGGGCAGCACCGTTAAATCTCACCTCGCCGCTCAAACCCTCGGTGGCTGGTTTAGTTCGTCAGCTTCCGGGTGGCCGGACCATACCAGGACAAGGGCCTTATAGAATCGATGATATCGCGGCGCTGGCCGTGTTAAACGACCCGGACCTCGTGGCCGCGCGCGCCCAGCACAAGGTGGGCGAGGCCGACCTGCTGAGCGCAGGGTTGTTGCCTGATCCCTCAATAACCGGCGGGTTTGCAGCACTCATCAGCGGCCCGGCCAGTATGTCGGCGATCTCGGGAAGTCTGGCCACCGACGTCTCAGCGTTGATTACATACCGGGTTAATATCAAAGCGGCCAAAGCTGGTCTGGCGCAGGTTGATGCCGGGATTTTATGGCAGGAATGGCAGGTGGCTAGCCAGGCTGAACAGTTATGTATCAGCCTCGATGGTGATGCCCGCCTGATCGAAACGCTACAAACCGACCATGACGCGCTGACAGCCATTAATAACGCCACGCGCGCGCAAGTGGCGGCGCATAACCTCACGATCAACGCGGCTTCCGCCAGTATGGCGGCATTGGCAGCGGTTGATACCGCACGCAACATGGCGGTGCAGACGCGTGATCAGGACCGTAATCAGCTTGATGCCCTGCTTGGATTGCAGCCTGGTGTTGCTCTTGCCGTCACCATGCCGGTTATTCAGCCGCTCAACCCGCAGCTTGCCACCCAGGCGCTGAATCATTTGGCTGAGCGCCGTCCTGACCTGATCGCCCTGCGCTACGGATACCAACAAGCTGATGCCAAACTTCGTGCCGCGATCCTGACGCAGTTTTTACCGATCAACGTGGGAGCCTCGGGTGGCCGTGATACCACTGGGGTTGTGAGCGCTGGCCCGCAGGTGACATTGACGCTGCCGATGTTCAATCGCAACCAAGGCGGCATTGCGGCAGCTACGGCCACTCGGGCGCAACTTGCCGCGCAATTCCGGGCTAGTCTGGCCAGCGCTGATGCCGGTGCCCAGGCTCTCATCAGCCGGATTACGGCGTTGCAGGCGGAGAGCGAGACGGCTGACCGCGCCGCTGCCGCCGCCACTCAAATCGCCGCGCAAACGAGCACCGCACTCCGGCAGGGAGCGCTCGATGCTCAAACCGGCGTAAACCTGCAAACCGCCGCGGGAGACCGGCAGCGCGAGGCCATTACCCTACGTGATCAGCTGCTCACGGCGCGTCTATCTTTGAACACGATGCTCGGCATAGGTCTGCCAGCAATCATCGCAGCACCTTTGGAACCCCCTTTATGAAAATACGCTATTATGTGAGCGTGGCTGTGGCTTTGTCGGCGATGGCCGTGATTTATTGGAAGGTGGCCGGTGGTACGCCCGCCGCCGCCAGTGATGCCCCGCCCACAGTGCTGGTCAGCACAATCAACCTGACACCGGGCACCTTACCGGCGGCCGTCTCCGCCTACGGCAGTATTGCGCCGGGTCCGGGGGCAGACACCACGGTTTCGACGCAGGCGAGCGGTGTTGTAAGCAGCATTGCGGTTGTTCAGGGCCAGAGCGTCGGGGCAGGTGACCCGTTATTGACGATGATCCCTGATGCACAATCGATCGCGGATTATCATAAAGCCGAGGATGCGGTTACCGCGGCACGGGCCAACCGTGTGCATGTCGCGGCACTGCTCGCATCGCACCTCGCGACGTCAGCCGACCTCGCGGCGGCCGACCAGACACTCAATGATGCCACTGGTGCGCTAAAAGCCCTGCAGGCTACGGGTAACGGGAAAACCCGGATCATCACCGCACCGTTCGCCGGGGTGGTGGCGGCGGTGCAGGTGTCACCGGGGGCTATGCAGCCAGCCGGCGCCGCATTGCTGCGGATCATTAAATCCAATGGTCTAGTCGCTATTGTTGGTGTGCCACCGGCGCAGGTAGCGGCCATTCATACCGGTGAGCCAGCCGCTATCACGCTGCTCGATACCGCGGGTCATGCCATGGGCAGCGTTGCTGATGTTTCGAACATGCGTGATCCAGCCACCGGGTTAAATAGTGTCGCACTTCTTCTGCCAGTTCCGGCGCCAGATTTTCAAGCAACCGCGGGCGAACCGGTGAAGGCTGTGATTACAACCGGCACCTTAAGCGGGTTCGTGGTTCCCCGTGACGCCGTGCAGAATGATGAGAGAGGCAATTACGTATTTCAGATTGATCCCAAAAATATCGCCTACCGGGTTGCTGTGCAAGTTCTAGGAGCCTCCGGCACCCAGATTATTCTGGCCGCTAACCTGAATGCGGCCATGCCCATGGTGACAACGGGTGCCTACCAACTTGATGATGGGACTGCGGTGCGCACGGCGACAGGCGGGACCAGCCATTGACCCTCGCGCAGTGGCTGAACAAGCACCGGCGCTCGGTGCTCATGCTGGTGGCCGGGCTGGCGCTTGGTGGTATCGCAGCGGCGGTTTCACTCCCCATCGGCTTGTTTCCGCAAACCAATTTTCCACGCGTGCGCGTGACCATCGATGCGGGCAGTCAACCGGCGCAGCAGATGATGCTGCAGGTTACCCAACCAATTGAGCAAGCGGTTCGCGCGGTGCCGGGCGTCACGGATGTGAAATCCACAACCTCGCGCGGGAATGCTCAGATCATCATCGGTTTCGCCTGGGGCTCCGACATGACCGCCGCCACGCTGGGTGTGAATGCTGCCGTCGCACAGTTACTGCCCTCGTTGCCCGCCAGCACCACGTATACGGTGCTGCGGATGGACCCGACGGTATTTCCGTTCATGGCTTACGCGCTCACCGCCTCCAGCGTCAGCCAGGTCAAACTACAAAATCTTGCTCAGTATCAAATTGTGCCGCTATTATCCGCCGTGCCGGGCGTGGCGCGGGTGCAAGTGCAGGGCGGCGATACCGCCGAGATTGAGGTCGCTGTTGATCCGCATCGGCTGGCGGCATTTCATCTGACGATCGACGATGTCAATAAAGCGATTACTGCGGCAAATGCTTTGCAATCCGTGGGCCGTGTCGAGGACCATGACCTGCTGTATTTGCTGCTAAGTTCAAACGCATTGCAAAACCTTGCGAATGTGCAAAACATCGTCGTTCGCGGGGGCCCAACCGGCGTTGTACGCCTTGCCGATGTGGCGACCGTCAGTAACGGGGTTATGCCAAAATATTTCGATGTTTCAGCCGATGGCAAACAGGCTGTCACGGTGCTGCTATTCCAGCAGCCGGGTAGTAATTCCGTGCAAATCGCCAAGGCCGTGAACCAGGCACTCGCCGGATTTTCAGATCAAATTCCACCTGGGGTCCATTTAAGTAAATGGTATGACCAGAGCACGCTGGTGCTGGCTGCTGCCAGTTCGGTGCGCGATGCGATTTTGATCGGCGTGGTGTTGGCTGCGTTTGTGCTGCTGTTTTTTTTACGCAGTTGGCGAATCACGTTGCTGGCATTCCTGACTGTTCCAGCCTCGCTGGCCGCCGCCGTTCTGGTGCTCGCAATGCTGGGCATGAGCTTTAATATCATGACCCTGGGCGGTCTGGCGGCGTCGGTCGGCTTGGTGATCGACGATGTCATCGTGATGATCGAACATCTGGCACGCCGTACCGGCAACACGCCGGGTGATCATGAATCGCTTATCCTTGATGCCGGTACTGAATTTCTCACGCCGCTGACCGGGTCGTCAGCCGCGACGCTCATCGTGTTCGCGCCGCTGGGGTTTTTGACCGGTGTCACCGGGGCATTTTTTAAGGCGTTGTCCATCACGATGGCTGCCACTTTGTTTGCATCATGGTTGTTGACCGCGTTTGCAGTGCCGTTGCTCGCCGGCCGGCTGATCGATTTTCATAAGTGGCACGACCCCGAAGCGGATGGACCCGGTTGGCTCACCCGAACCCATAGCCATTTACTGGGCAAAATATTCGCCCGTCCCGCACTGCTGGGCATTGCTGTGGTGGTGCTCCTCGTGCTCGGTAGTTTTTCATTTACGCATGTGCAAACGGGCTTTATCCCGAAGCTGGATGAAGGCGGGTTTGTGCTGGATTATCAGACAGAGCCCGGCACTTCGCTCGGTGAAACCAGGCGGGAAATATCGCAGATCGAGGATATTCTGCGTGCTGACCCGGCGGTTGAGAGTTTTTCCACCCGTATCGGCGCTGGGTTTGGGGGGGACTTTGCCGAGCCCAACCAAGGCGATATTGTTGTGCGCCTCGTGGCGCTGGGTAACCGGCCGGCGATTGACACTGTGATGACGCGGATCGGTGATGCGATTAAAAATAATGTTCCAGGCGTCGACACCGACATCCATCAGTTAATTGGCGACGAAATTGGTGACCTGACAGGCGTGCCGCAACCGATCGAGGTCAAGCTCGCCGCCGCCGACCCTAACCAGCTTGATCCTGCTGCGTTGCGCGTTGCTGATGCGTTGAGCAAAATTGCGGGCGTTGACTCGGTGGTCAATGGTATTGTGCCGGCGGGTGATGCCTATGATATCCATGTTGATCCCGCCCGTGCTGCAATGCTGGGGCTGGATCCCGTCACCGTAGCGGCCTCGTTACGGGCTGAACTTAGTGGTACCGTGGTGACAACGCTGCAAAGCGCCAACCAGCAGATCGGCGTTCGTGTGCAGTTAGCAGCCGGGTCGCGCCGCAATATCGATGATCTATCTTCGGTTCCGATTGCAACGCCGTCTGGCGCGCTGGTCCCGCTGGGGACCATCGCACGTTTTTCAGTGGTTGCAGGCCAGCCTGAAATTACCCGCCAAAACCTGCAACAAATTGTGGCGGTTACCGGGCGCATCACCGGGCGGGGCATCGGCAACGTTATTGCCGATGTTAAAACGGCGCTTGCCAAGCCCGGTGTTCTGGGGGCCGGTGTCACTTATACTTTGGGGGGCATTTATCAGCAGCAACAAATTGCGTTTGCCGGGCTGGTACGGGTGTTTATTGCAGCATTGCTGGCAGAATTTGTCCTGCTGCTGTTTTTATATGAGCGTTTTGTTCTGGTGCTGGCCATTATGGGCACCTCATTATTATCAACAACCGCTGTTTTCACGGGGCTTTTTCTCACCGGTATCGAGCTTAATATCACGGCCCTGATGGGGATGACGATGATTGTCGGCATCGCCACGGAAATGGCGATATTCTATGTCTCTGAGTATGCGCTGCTGGCACAGACAATGCCGCTACGCGAGGCGCTGATCCATGCCGCCAGCAATCGCTTACGGCCGATCGCCATGACCACGCTGGCAGCGATTCTGACCTTATTACCTCT
>NCFD01000110.1 GCA_002281005.1 Acidocella sp. 35-58-6
ACATATTGAATTGATGATACCGCGATTGGTGAGCGCCAATATCAACGCGACATGATCATCATTGATGCTCACTTCACCTTCCGAAATGGTGCCCTGCCAGAACGTGTCATCTAAATCCCATATGACCAGCCGCACGCCTTCATTGCCGCCACCGCCACCACCATCCTCCGGCACAAAGTCAGCGTCAGCCGTCTGCGCTCCTGCCTCAGCCGCATATTCGGTCAGGCAATAATAGGTCTCCCACGGCGAGTGCCGTGGCGACTTGCTAATCATCGTCAGCCGGCCATCCAGGCACAACACGATCTCAAACGCCCACATCACGGCGCCGGCGTTATTATAAATTTTGACAATCCCGTTATCGATCGCCCAGCTTTTTTCATTATCTGACAGCCAAACCTTAATCAGCCCGTCAGCACCAAAGTAAAACGACTTCGTCAACGACGGCTTATGCAACTCCGCCCAAACCCAGCGCGTGTTCATCAATCTGTCGCGGGTTATCATCTCAGAGCCAGGCGCAAGCAGCATTCCCAAATTCCCATATTGCCACTGCCTTATGCCAGCGTCGCTTCCATCCGGTCAAAGGCTTTCCCTGACCCGGTTTTCACCTGGGGCATAGCTTTTATAGGCCAAGCGGGGTGGGCAACCCCCCGGGGTTAAGGGTACAGGAACGGCTATGAGCCTCCTGATCCTTGATAACGTCTCCTATAGCATCGCCGGCCGCACCTTGCTGGACCATGCCAGCCTGATGGTGGACCCGGGGCGCCGTGTCGGCTTGATCGGCCGCAATGGCGCCGGTAAATCCACGCTGCTCAAACTCATCTCGGGTGAATTACATGTTGATGGCGGCACCATCCGCCAGGGTGCCCGCACCCGGTTGGGCTATGTGGCGCAGGAGGCGCCCAGCGGCCCCATCAGCCCGCTCGACGTGGTGTTGAAAGCCGATGTTGAGCGCACTGAATTGCTCGCCGCCGCCGAGGACCCGCATGTGGACCCCGCCCGCGTCGACGAAATCCATGATCGTTTAATGACCATCCAGGCCGACGCTGCCCCAGCCCGCGCCGCTGCCATCCTCTCCGGGCTAGGCTTCAACACCGAATGGCAAGCCCGCCCGATGAGCAGTTTCTCGGGTGGTTGGCGGATGCGCGTGGCGCTGGCCGCCGTTTTGTTCTCCGCCCCCGACCTGTTGCTGCTGGACGAACCCACCAACCATCTCGACCTTGAGGCCACCCTCTGGCTTGAACAATATCTCAGCAAATTCCCCGGCGCCGTGCTGCTGGTCAGCCATGACCGCCAGTTGCTCGACCGTGCCGTTGAAGCCATCGCGCATCTCGACAAAGGCAAGCTCACCTTAACACCCGGTGGCTTTGCCGAATTTATCCGCATCAAAACCGAAAAAGCCCTGCAACAAGGCCGCGCTGCCGAAAAAGCCGCCGAGGCTCGCGCCCACATGCAAAGCTTCGTGGACCGTTTCCGCGCCAAAGCCTCGAAAGCCCGCCAGGCCCAAAGCCGCCTCAAAGCTCTGGAAAAAATGCCGCAAATCGAGAGCGTGGTGGAAGATCACGTGACCCGCTTTGCCTTTCCCGAACCCAATAAACTCGCCCCGCCAATGCTCAGCCTCGACAACGTCACGATCGGCTATGACGGCAAAGCCATCCTGTCCGGCGTGTCACTGCGTATTGACATGGAAGACCGCATCGCCCTGCTCGGCACCAACGGCAATGGCAAATCCACCCTCGCCAAACTGCTCGCCGGCCGGTTGGAGCCTCTCTCCGGGCGGCAATTCCGCACCGGCAATTTACGTGTCGGCTACTTTGCTCAGCACCAGGAAGAAGACCTTGTGGCCGGCGAAACCCCCTTTGAACATCTCTCCCGCGCCTTGCCCAAAGCCACCCCGCCGCAGGTCCGCGCCCAGGCCGCCCGTTTTGGGCTCGATGCCGACCGTGTGAACACCAAAGTCTCCGCCATGTCCGGTGGCGAGCGCGCCCGCCTGCTGCTGGCGCTCGCCACCCGAGACGCGCCGCATCTGCTGATCCTCGATGAGCCTACCAACCATCTCGACATCGACGCTCGCGACGCGCTGGTGAAAGCCCTCGCCGAGTTTGAAGGCGCGGTGCTGCTCATCTCCCACGACCCCTACCTCGTGGACCTTGTCGCTGACCGTCTTCTCCTTGTTGCCAACGGCAAAGTCACCGCCCTTGAAGGCGATCTGGAATCCTACAGTAAATCGATCACCGAAGGCAGCCCAAGCTCCGGCCACGGCACCCGCAACCACGACCACGCGAACCCCAAAAAAGCCAACGATAAAAACAACAAACGTGAAAAAGCTGAGGCCCGCGCGGTCCTCGCGCCACTCCGCCAAGCCGTGAAAGATGCTGAGCACCGCATCAACAAACTGAATGCCGAACGCGCCCTGCTGGAGCAAAAACTGGCCGACCCCACTATTTACTCAGCCG
The DNA here is from genome assembly GCA_002281005.1 of Acidocella sp. 35-58-6. Taxonomy (GTDB): domain Bacteria; phylum Pseudomonadota; class Alphaproteobacteria; order Acetobacterales; family Acetobacteraceae; genus Acidocella. Next base: position 2,454 of record NCFD01000110.1, read on the forward strand.
GCAAAGCCAAGGACCTCACGTATATCAACCAACGCATCGCCACCATCAAACGCGAAACCACCGCCGCTGAGCAAGCCTGGCTCGCCGCCGAAGCCGCGTTGGAAGAGGCGGTTTAGAAACAAAAGGTTAGGGCACCCTGCCGCCTAAATCGGCAACTCCACCACCGCGCGAAGGCCGCCCAGGGGGCTGTCGGTAAGGTGGATATTGCCGCCGTGGGCACCGATGATATCGCGCGCAATGGCAAGACCAAGGCCAACACCGCCGGGAGCGTTGGTCTCGAAGGGACGAAACAGCGAGTCACGCTGCTCAGGCGGAATACCGGGTCCGTCGTCATCGATGATGATGGTGATTGCTCGCTCACCGCGTTCAGCAGCGGACAGCACGATGTTTTTGGCGTGGCGGCGGGCATTATCGATGAGGTTATTGATCGCCCGGCGCATCGCTTCGGGGCGCAGCGTGACGAACAAACTCTCAGGCGTGGTGCAAGTAATCTGCGCCCCGGCCCGGCGGGCAGCGGCGGCAATATCCTCCAGCAGCAATGCTAAATCAGTGGGGGCGGCCTGCTCAGAACCTTCACCGCGGGCGAAGGCGAGGTACATGCTGATAAGTTTTTCCATCTCCTCAATATCCCCGGTCATCCCTGCCAGGTCGCCCGCGGGCGTCTCCTCCATCATGGCGAGTGCTAGGCGCAAGCGCGTCAAGGGGGTGCGCAGATCATGGCTCACCCCCGCCAGCATGGTGGTGCGCTGCTCCAAAAAGCGCCGCAGCCGTTCCTGCATTCGGTTAAACGCGGTGGCGGCGCGGCGCACCTCGATGGCGCCCTCGGGCTTGATCGGCCCGTAATCACGCCCCATCCCGAAAGCCTCGGCAGCGCGGGCCAGGCGGGCGATGCCGCGCACCTGATTACGCAAAAACATCGCGGCCACGCCAAACACAATCAATGCAGTGCCGATCAGCCAGGCCAGAAAGATATAGAATTCACCGATATAAAGCCGTTTGCGCGGCACATCGATGCTAAGCACCCCATCCGGCATTTGCACATTGATCCTGATGTGGTCCGGCGCCGTATTCCAGGCCACACTAAACTTTCGGTGCAAGTCATTAGCAAGACCAGCAGCAAGGTCATCATCTACGGGCCCCGGTGCATCGGGAGGCGGCAAATGTTTCAGCGTCTCGCCCGGCAGGTACACAATACGAAATAAAAAATGCCGCTCAGCTTCCTGCATCACCATCACACGGGTGCTGGGGGCGCGGTCGATCTCATCGATCACGAAACCTACCTCACCAGCCACCCCGCCAGCTAGCCGCCGCGAGAGCTCGTTCAAATGGCTTCCGTAAAATATCTCCAGCGCCACGGCCTGCAACAGCACCAGCGGGATCAGCACCGTGAGCAACGAGCGCCCCAACAAACTACGTGGCAGGAACCGCCGCAGCACCGAGTCGAATGAGAACCCGCCGGGGCGGAATTTCATGGTCCGGGCTTCAGAATATAGCCCTTGCCCCTCACCGTGTGCAGAAACCGCGGCTCGCGCGGGTCTGGCTCAATTTTGCGCCGCAACCTGGTCACCTGCACATCAATTGCACGCTCACTGGCTTCATCCATTTCCAGCACCGCCGCCAACGCCTCACGGGACAATATCTCATGCGGCCGGGCCGCAAACGCCACCAGCAGCGCAAGTTCAGCCCCGGTCAGGCGAATGCGCCCGTTCGGCGTGACCAGCTCGGCGCGAGCCGCATCGAAGCTTGCCTCGCCAAGTTGCAGCGGCCCCTCCGGCGAGGGCGCCGGCGTGGCCCGGCGAAGCATGGCGCGAATACGCACCAGCAGCACCCTGGGGTCGAACGGCTTACCAAGGTAATCGTCGGCACCAGCTTCAAATCCCGCCACCACATCCTCCGGCGCGCCGCGGGCCGTGAGCAATAAAATCGGCATGGTCGGCGCCCGGTCGCCTCGTAAATCCTCGGTCAACGACAACCCGGTCTCCCCCGGCATCATCACGTCCAGCACCATCAGATCAAAATCGAGAAACCGCAATTTATCCCGCGCATCAGCGGCACAGGCTGCGGTGGTGACCCGGTAGCCTTGCTCGACCAGAAACCGGCTCAACAGCGCCCGCAAACGCTCGTCGTCATCAACCAGCAGAATGTGGGCGGTATCCGTCACCGCTCAAACCGGCGCGCGAAACCCTTTGGTACGCGCGGCTTCCATGTCATCAAGATATTTTCGCCCCTGCTCTTTGGTCATGCCTCGGAGCACACGGCGGAACCCGTCCACCGCCGGACCGCCGGCTTCACGGTACGCGGCCGCCAGACGCTCGCGTTGAATTTCAAACAGCTTGCGCTCCAGAGCCACACCTTTTTCAGACAGAGTGAGCAAACGCTGGCGACGGTCGGTTTTGCCTTTCACCTGCAAAACATAGCCCTGCTGGATCAACGGCCCCAGCACGCGAGCCAGACTTTGCTTGGTGATTGCCAAAATATCCAGCAAATCTCCCACTTTTAAGTCCGGCCGCCGGCCAATCCAGTGCAGGCAGCGATGATGCGCCCGACCAAACCCCAACTCCGCCAGAATTGCATCTGGCGCGGTGTTGAGGTCCCGCATCGCGAAAAATAGAATATCCTGAGCCGTGCGGAATTCCTCCTCCCGCAAAAACAGCAGCCCGACCCCGGCCATGCCATGGTTGGTAGACCCGATATCGGTTTTAATCGCACTCAAGTGCTGGGGGTGGTCTTGCATGGCAGCTTCGCAATATCCTCGTATTTTCAGGTGCATCTAAGTCATAGATACTGACTTATAAGCAAGTTTAAATTGTCATAAAGACTATATCTGATGTTGGGTTTGTTGCCCAGCGTAACAATTTGGAGTTTTGGGAATGGCGCTTATCCCGTTTGACGACCGCGATGGCATGATCTGGTGGGACGGCCACCTGATCCCCTGGCGTGATGCCAAGCTGCACGTCCTCAGCCACGGCCTGCACTACGCCTCGGCCGTATTCGAGGGGGAGCGTGCCTACGCCGGCAACATCTT
>NCFD01000111.1 GCA_002281005.1 Acidocella sp. 35-58-6
GTAGCCCACGCGATGCCAAGAGGCAGATAAATTATTGGCGGAATCGTGAAGACCCGGTACGGTGGCTTTGTAACGAAAATGGGAAGCTTCGATGTCTGATAAGCTGAAAATTAATTCCCCTGCGTGGCTGGACGAATTCAAAGCCTTCATCATGCGTGGCAACGTGGTTGATCTGGCGGTTGGCGTTGTCATCGGGGCGGCTTTTACCGGTATCGTGGGTAGTTTGGTCAAAGATATGATCACGCCCGTGATTGGGTTGATCACCGGCGGCGTAGATTTCTCGAATTTGTTCGTAACCTTAAAAGGGCCCGTGGAGCCGACCATCGCAGATGCCGTAAAAGCCGGAGCGGTGACTTTAAATTACGGTATTTTTCTGAATGCCGTGATTAATTTTATCATTATCGCGTTTGCGATTTTCTGGATGGTTAGGCTGGTATCCCGGCTTTACAAAGCACCGCCCCCGGTGGCGGCTGGGCCAACAGCTTCGGAAAAGCTCCTCACTGAAATCCGTGACTTGTTAAAGGCCCGCGCTGAGTAAGCCACGATAAAGATACACGAAGTACAAGCCGGGTTTTATACCCGGCCATGGCAGTATTTGTATTTTTTGCCTGACCCGCAGGGGCAGGGGGCGTTTCGGGGGGTGGCCCCCCATGTTTCGGGGCGTTCGCGGTCGATGTTTTCTTCCCGATACGGCTCCACTAATACCGGAACCGGTGAGCGCTCATTACTTGGGTTAACCGAACTACCACCCACCAGCGGTTGTGGTTCGGGATGGTTCTCGACCATGACCGGGGGTGGCGGAGCGGCTTGAGGCGCGGTGCCGATAACGACGTGTGAGAGCAACAAGGTCACGCGTTCCTTGAGGTCTTCGAGCAGGCTGCTGAATAGCACGAAGGCCTCGCGCTTATATTCATTGAGCGGGTCGCGGTTGCCATACGCCCGCAAGCCAATGCCTTGCCGTAGGTGGTCTAGAGCGAGCAGATGCTCCTTCCAAACCTGGTCAAGAGTTTGCAGCAGGATCGATTTTTCAACAAAATTCGTGAGTTCAATACCGGTCGTTTGAGCTTTTTCAGCAGCCGCAGCTTCTGCAGCTTCGATCAGGCGCTCGCGGATGCCATTCTCATCGATGCCTTCTTCGGCTGCCCAATCGACGATGGGAAGATCCAGGTTGAGGATACGTTTAACGTCTTCAGCGAGTTCCTTAGCCTCCCATTGTTCGGCAAAAGCACGTTCTGGGATGCGGCGGTGGACGAGGCTGGCGATCACGTCTTCGCGCATTTCAGCGACAACGGATTGCACGGAATCGCTGCCCATAAATTCGCGGCGCTGGGCATAAACCTCCTTGCGCTGGTCATTCATGACGTCGTCGTATTTTAGCAAGTTTTTACGAGTATCGAAGTTCCGTGCCTCGACCTTTTTCTGAGCTTTTTCGAGAGCCTTGTTGATCCAAGGGTGAATAATAGCCTCACCCTCCTGAAGCCCGAGGCGCTGAAGCATCCCGCCCATCCGGTCGGAACCGAAAATACGCATCAGGTCATCCTCAAGGGACAGGAAAAACCTTGAAGCTCCCTCGTCGCCCTGGCGGCCGGCGCGCCCACGGAGCTGATTATCAATACGTCGGCTTTCATGGCGCTCGGTGCCAATCACGAACAGCCCGCCCGCCTTTTTGACAATGCCTTGATATTCTTCAATCTCTGCGCGAATTTTGGCCTCATCGGCTGCGGGTTCAAGCTTCAGGCGCATATCGAGATTACCGCCGAGCTTGATGTCGGTGCCTCGGCCCGCCATGTTCGTCGCAATCGTGATAGCGCCTGGCGCACCAGCCTGGGCCACGATTGTGGCCTCCTGCTCATGAAACCGGGCATTCAGGACGCTGTGGGGAATTTTCTTTTGTTTAAGCAAATTACTAATGATTTCGCTTTTTTCGATGCTGGTGGTGCCGACAAGTACCGGTTGGTTCCGTTCGCGGCATTCTTCGATGAGCTTGGCAACGGCTTCATATTTTTCGGTAGCTGTCCGGTAAACTTCGTCGTCGTAGTCTTTTCGGGTTACCGCAACGTTTGTTGGTATCTCGACCACCTGCAGTTTGTAAATCTGCTCAAACTCGTCTGCTTCGGTAAGAGCAGTACCAGTCATGCCGGCTAATTTGGGAAATAGCCTAAAGTAATTTTGGAACGTAATTGACGCGAGAGTTTGGTTTTCTTTTTCAACCGTGACCTTTTCCTTGGCCTCCAATGCCTGATGAAGGCCATCGGAGTAGCGCCGACCTTCCATCATACGGCCGGTAAATTCATCAATGATAATGACTTTGCCTTCGCGGACGATGTAATCAACATCGCGCGTATAAAGAACGCGGGCGCGCAGAGACTGCTGAACGTGATGAATCAGCGAAATATTGAAAATGTCATATAGGTTGCCCTCGGTTAAAAGGCCGAAGTCGCGCAGCAATTGCTCCACATGTTCAGATCCAGCATCCGTGAGGACCACGGTTTTAGCCTTCTCATCTTTTTCGTACATAGGTTGCTTGCCGTCCTCATCGACGGGTGTTTTGAGGAGCTCAATGACAACCTCGTCGACTTTGGCGTATAACTCAGTCGGTTCATCCGACGGGCCAGAGATGATCAACGGCGTGCGGGCCTCATCGATGAGGATAGAGTCAACTTCATCGACGATGGCGTAGTTGAATGGCCGCTGAACCATGTCTTCGAGGCGATACTTCATATTATCACGCAGATAATCGAAGCCGAATTCGTTGTTGGTGCCGTAGGTGATGTCGGCTGCGTAAGCGGCGCGGCGGTCCAGGTCATTCAGCCCATGGACGATGATGCCGGTTGAGAGCCCAAGAAACCCATATAACTGGCTCATCCATTCAGCGTCGCGGCGTGCTAGGTAGTCGTTCACGGTAACGACATGAACGCCTTTGCCCGATAGAGCGTTCAAGTAGACGGCAAGGGTAGCAACCAGGGTTTTACCTTCGCCGGTTTTCATCTCTGCAATCCGGCCGGAATGCAGCACCATGCCGCCGATCATCTGAACGTCGAAGTGGCGTAATCCGAGTGAGCGCTTACTGGCCTCCCGAACGACGGCGAAAGCCTCCTCGAGAATGTCATCGAACGTCTCGCCGTCCGCCAGCCTCGCCTTGAACGCGGCTGTCTTGGCCTGAAGGGCAGCGTCATCCAGGGCGGACATCTCGGCCTCAAAGGCGTTGATGGCGGCGACCCGGCGCTTGAAGCCCTTCAAAGCGCGGTCATTGCTGGTGCCGAATACGGCGCGGGCGAGGTTGGCAAACATTTTTGGCGATATCCGCTATAATAAAGGTCGGTTGTCACATAGTCGCGGGGTGGGGGAGGGTCAATTGAAGCTGTTTCATGACAGCGATGGGGCGTAAGGCTGTCTTGCCCGTTTTCGCCACTTGGCCCATAGACGCGCCGAAGTTAACCAAAAAGGTTTTATCCATGCGCCGTTTCTCTTCGATCTCAGCCATAGCCTTAGCAGCGACCTTGATAGCCGCTCCCGTTTTCGCACAAACATCAGCGCCGGCACCAGCCGCAGCTCCAGCGACGCCGCCAGCGGACCCGGTTTTGGCAACGGTCAACGGCGCGGCCATTCATATGAGTGACGTTCAGAGTGCTGCGGCAAGCCTACCTCCTGAGATGCAGCAGATGAAGCCGGAACAGCTGTTCCCCTTGCTGGTCAACCAGTTGATCGACCGGCAAGCCTTACTGGTCGCCGCCCATGCCGAAAGCCTCGATAAGGATGCCAAGGTTCAGGCTTTAATGCAGGCCGCCGCAAACGAACAGCTCGAGAACGCTTACGTGCAAGAGCAGGTAGGCAGCCAGGTTACTGATGCCGCAGTGCAGGCCGAGTTCAACAAGGACTATGCCGGCAAGCCGGGGCCCGCTCAGGTCGATGCCCGCCATATTTTGGTGAAAACCAAGGCCGAGGCTGAGAGCATCATTACGCAGCTCGAGCACGGGGCAGATTTCGCCAAATTGGCTACCAAATACAGCATTGACCCAGGCGCTAAGGATGGTGGCGAATTGGGCTGGTTCAGCCAGGATGAGATGGTGCAGCCATTTGCCGATGCCGCTTTTGCGCTCAAACCCGGCCAGTACACCAAAACCCCGGTTCAGACGCAGTTTGGCTGGCATGTGATCCTTTGTGAGGGCAAGCGGACTGGTCCGGCTCCGACACTCGATGAAGTGAAGGACCAAATCCGCAAGAACTTGGCGGATAACGCGATCAAAGCCACTCTGAACGCTGCACGCAACAAGGTAAAAATTCAGATATTTAACCCAGATGGCACTCCCGCAGCCACTCCCGCAGCCGGAACCCCCACTGGAAAATAAATCTTGGTAAAGCCGGTACCCATTTCGCCTCTAGCGCTCCCGCTTCCGGTTTTAGGCCCGGTAGCGGGGGTGACAATGGCTGTTGGGCAGGCTGGCATCCGCTACCAAGGCCGAACCGACGTTCTGCTGGTAAAGTTTACGCCTAGAACCACTGTAGCCGGTGTGTTTACTAAAAACCTGTGTCCCGGCGCACCAGTAACATGGTGCAAGGAAATATTGTCTGTGGGTTTAGCGACGGGCCTTGTGGTCAACGCTGGAAATGCGAATGTTTTTAACGGAATAGCCGGCCAGCGGGCGGTTGAAGCGACCGCACAGGCTGCGGCGAAGTCTCTAGGTTCAACGCCTGAGACGATTTATCTGGCATCTACCGGGGTCATTGGAGAACCATTACCCGCTCACAAAATTATCGCGGTGATGGATGATTTGCGGGCCAACTTGCGGCCCGACGGCCTCGCCGACGCCGCACGCGCCATTATGACAACCGATACGTTTCCTAAGGCTGCCGTGCGGATAGCCAAAGTTGGTGGGGTCGAGGTATCCATTGCCGGGATCGCCAAGGGCAGCGGCATGATCGCGCCAGATATGGCAACAATGCTGTCATTTATTTTCTCCGATGCGGCGATTCCCCCAGATGCGTTGCAGTCGATGTTAAGCAAATTGGTGGATCAGAGCTTCAACTGCATTACCATCGACTCCGATACATCGACGTCGGACACCGTCCTGTTGTTTGCCACCGGCGAGGCTGGCAACAAGCCTACCGATGACCCGGCGGCTTTGGCTGATTTCCGGCGGGCGTTGGGTGAAGTGTTGCATGAGCTTGCCATGAAGGTGGTACGCGATGGCGAAGGGGCGCAAAAGCTGGTGCGCATCACGGTTGACGGTGCGGTTTCCAACCATTCTGCCAAGCGCATTGGCATGGCCATCGCCAATTCCCCGCTCGTTAAAACTGCCATTGCCGGCGAAGATGCAAATTGGGGACGTATTGTTATGGCGGTTGGGAAAGCCGGTGAGCCAGCTGACCGCGGTAAGTTAGCCATTGCAGTCGGTGGTACCTGGATGGCGAAAGCC
>NCFD01000112.1 GCA_002281005.1 Acidocella sp. 35-58-6
GACTAGTGAAACATTACGCGTAAGGAAACAAATATTCGTCAGAGTATTAACATGTTCCTAGCGGTCCGGGGCTGAATAGGCAATGTGACTGGCCTTTTCCAAGCGGGAATTTCGCCTCTCAGCTATGCGATTCGGGTGATCAGCCGTCCAGGTCACGGTTGTTGCGTAGTTTTTTAATGCCGGCGCGGCTGCTTTTGGCGTCCAGACGGCGGGTTTTGGAGGCGAGCGTGGGGCGGGTGGGTTTGCGGTAGATGGGCGCGATGGCGGCCTCGCGGATCATCTCAAACAGCCGCTCACGGGCGTCGGCGCGGTTGCGCAACTGGGTGCGGTGCTGGTTGGCGGTGATCACGATCACCCCGTCGTTGGTGAGGCGCCGGCCGGCGATGGTGGCGAGGCGGGCTTTAACGGCGGGGGGAAGGGTGGCGCAGGCAGTGAGGTTGAAACGTAACTGTACCGCCGTGGCAACCTTATTCACATTCTGGCCCCCAGGGCCGGACGCGGTGATGAAGGATTCTTCCAGCTCGGACTCGTCGATGCTGAGGCGCGGGGTGATCTGAATGATCATGGGTACCCCATAAAAGCAGATACCCGCTTGCGCGGGTATGGGAGCTTTTCAGATAGGCTGTTTATGGCCGCTGGTGCGGCCATCATGGCTTTAGGCGACTTTAGCAGCCTTTTTGGCAGCAGCCTTCTCGATCCGGCGCTTCAGGGCCAAGCCTTCGGTAGTGTGCTTGCTATCGTTCTGGCCTAGGATGAAGGCATCCAGACCACCATTATGCTCGATGGTGCGCATGGCGCGGGTCGAGAGGCGCAGCTTCACATTGCCCAGAACGTCTGACAGGAGGGTGGTTTCCTGCAGGTTCGGCAGAAAGCGGCGGCGGGTCCTGTTATTGGCATGGCTGACATTGTTGCCAGATTGCACAGTCTTCCCGGTTAGTTCACAGCGGCGGGCCATCGAAAACATCCTACTAAATATCAAAGGCGGACTGGCAGGGCCGGTCCGCATGGTGAAGCGGCCTTATGGGCAAAATGACCTGGGAGGTCAAGCCTCACCCCTCTGGTGACGCCGACAATAATCTAAAAAGCTGGGGAGGTATTAAGCCTCACCCCGTCGGCGGCACCGACAATAATCTAGAAAGCTGGGGGGGCGTTAAGCCTCACCCCGTCGGCGGAGCCGACAAAATCTAAAAAGCTGGGGAGGCGTTAAGCCTCACCCGTCGGCGGAGCCGACAATAATATAAAAAGCTGGGGAGGCGTTAAGCCTCACCAGCATGGTCCTTGCCCGCCATGCCGCGCATTTCGCCGGATTCCACGCTATCGATGGCATTTTGCAGGATTTGGACGATCACACCTTCGGGCAGGGTACGCGACAGCACGCCCATCGCACCACCCAGCAGGGCTGAGGCAATCGCCATCGAGGTGATTTTCTGGCCCATCATGTATTCGATGGCCTTATCAACCACCGATCCGGCATGAGAGAGGTCTTTGTCTTGCAGTTCAGGAGGTTCAGTCATGGGCCTTATCCAAAGTTCAGTCAGTATGTGGCGCTGAGCAGGCCAGATTGCAGGTTACAAATTATTGGGCGGGTTCTGGCACGCTCTGCTCAAGTTTCCCAGCATCTACCCCCACCGTCCCGGCGGCTTCTTCCAACTCCACCTGGGCGGCCCACATGGCGGCATACACGCCATCGGCCTCCAGCAGGGCTACATGGCTCCCACGCTCCACAATCTCACCCTCGCGCAGCACCAAAATTTCATCGGCATCGGTGACGGTGGAGAGCCGGTGCGCGATGACGAGGGTGGTACGGTGGGTGGCGATCGAGCGCAAAGCCACGCCGATTTCCTGCTCGGTGGCAGTATCAAGCGCACTGGTGGCTTCATCCAAAATCAGGATACGCGGGTTTTTCAAAATGGTGCGGGCGATGGCCACGCGCTGCTTCTCACCGCCGGAGAGTTTCAAGCCGCGCTCCCCGACCTTGGTTTTGTAGCCCTGCGGCAGCGAGACGATGAAGTCATGAATTTGCGCGAGGCGTGCTGCCTGCTCGATTTCAGTCTTGGTGGAACCGGGCTTGCCGTAGGCGATATTATAATAAATCGTGTCGTTGAACAGCACGGTATCCTGCGGCACCACACCGATGGCAGCGCGTAAGCTATGCTGGGTGATGTCCTTCACATTCACATCATCTACCAGCACAGCACCTCGGGTGGTGTCATAGAAGCGGAACATCAGCCGGCTGATGGTGGATTTACCTGAACCCGTGGGGCCAACCAGCGCGATCTTTTGGCCGGGGGCGGCGGTAAAGGAAATGCCCTTGAGGATTTCACGGTCCGGATTGTAGCTAAAATGCACGTCCTCAAAGCGGATTTCCGCCGGCGGGCCTTGCGGTGCCAGCACCATGGCGCCTGGTTTGTCGGTGATTTCATGGTCGACGCGCAGCAGTGAGAACATCTGCTCCATATCGATCAGCCCTTGATTCACCTGCAAATAAACAAAGCCGAGGAAGTTCAGCGGCACGTAAAGCTGCATCAAGTAGGTATTCACCAGCACGAACTGCCCAACCGTCATGGTTTTATGCGCCACCCCGTAGGCCGCCATCAGCATCATCACCGCAAGTGCGGCTGAGATGATAATGGCCTGCCCGATGTTGAGCGCATTCAGTGAAACCTGTGACTTCACCGAGGCAGTTTCATACCGCGCCAGGCTTTCATCGAAGCGGCGGGATTCATGCTCCTCATTGCCGAAATACTTCACGGTCTCGAAGTTCAACAGGCTGTCGATGGCCTTGGTCTGGGCCTCGTTATCGGTCTCATTCATCTGGCGGCGAAACTTGGTGCGCCAGGCGGTGAAGGTGAAGGTGAAGGCCATATAGAAGCTGACCGCGACGAAGGTGATCAGCGCGTACCACACATTGAACAGGTACCAGAGCATTCCCACCGTCAACAGCAACTCGATCATGGTGGGAAGTACGTTGAAGGTGGCCAGCCGCAGCACGTTCTGAATGCCGAGCGTGCCACGCAGAATGATGTTGGAGAGCCCGCCAGTCTGGCGGTCCAGATGGAAGCGCATGGAGAGCCCATGCAGATGCTCGAAGGTCTGGCGGGCCACCACGCGCGAAGCCCGCATTTGCACGGCGGCGAAAATCGCGTCGCGCAACTCGCCGAACGCCGCGGCGGCGATGCGCACCCCGGCATAGGCCACGATGATGGCGGCCGGAACCACGATGGCGACATCCGCCTTGTTGTGGGCCAGGGCATCAACCGCGTGGGAGTAGAGGATGGGCACATACACGGTGGCGACCTTGGCCAGCACCATGGCGATGGTGGCCAGCACCAGCCGCACCCTCAAGGCGAGCTCGTGCTTTGGCCATAAATACGGCAGCAGCGAGATGATGGTGGCGAACGAGCCACGGGTGGATTGTTTGGCGGCGGCGGTGGCAGCAGCTTGGGGGTTGGCAGAATGGGCTGAGCGGGTCATGTGACGGGACATGGCATGTGACCTCAAAATTTCAAAGCTATTATCGCATATTAACGCCTGCCGGAGCGCAACCCTGCCCGGCGGACGGCTTAAATTCTATATTGGCGACCATCACGCAGGCTATGTGTGGCCAGATTTTGCCCGCACTCTGGCAGGGGCCAGCCCTGACATGGTGCTGACAGACAGGCTGGTGCTGGCGGCGGATGCGGCGGGGCGGTTGAATGACATTGCGGCGGCGGCGGGTGCGCGGGTGCGGTTTGAGAATTTCGATGTGCGTGAGGCCATCGGCGGCCCGGTGCTGGCGGTGCTTGATAGGGGGGCGCTGCCGAGCTTCGGGGTGATCGGGGTGGGGGCGCATCTCAATGGGTTGGTGCAGCGGCCAGACGGCTGGCATCTATGGGTGGCAAAACGCGCCGCCGATAAAAAGCTCGACCCCGGTAAGCTGGATCATCTGGTGGCCGGCGGCGTGGCGGCGGGGCATACGCCGTTCGAGACCTTGGTGAAGGAATCTGAGGAGGAAGCAGCACTCCCGGCGGCATTGGCAGCACGGGCCCGGCAGGTGGCGTGCTTTGCCTACAATATGGAGCGCCCGGAGGGGCTGCGGCGGGATGTGATCTACGCCTATGATTTGGTGCTGGCGGAGGATTTTGTGCCGCAACCGGCGGATGGCGAGGTGGAGATTTTTGCCCTCTGGCCGCTGGCCGCGGTGTTTGAGCGGGTTAGCAGCAGCGATGATTTCAAGTTCAATGTGAATTTAGTACTGATTGATTTGTTTATCCGCTTTGGGCTGGTGACCGGTGATGACGCGGCGGTTTTAAGGGCAGCGCTGGCGGGTGATTGATCTATCCCCTCCTCCGGTCATCCCCGCGTAAGCGGGGACCTCCCCAGCGTGAGGAGGTTCCCGCTTACGCGGGAATGACAGGGTAAAAATGCAGGGCGCTAGATGCTGCCGAGCCGGTGGCTGATGGGGGCCAGGGCGGCTTGGGCATCTTTATAAAGGGCAAATTGCTGGGTGTAGAGCGCGTGGGTTGCCGCATCCGGCGTGCAACCCGCCACCCGCCGCACGCATTGTGCCACAGCGGCCTCGGGCGTTGCAAAAATCCCGACCCCGACGCCAGCTAACAGCGCCGCGCCAAACGACGCATCAGTGTTTTCCATCACCTCCACTTCCAGCCCGGTGACATCGGCGATGATCTGCCGCCAGCTGGGGCTTTTGGCGCCGCCGCCCATCAGGCGGATGGCGCCGTAATGCAGCCCCAGCGCCTGTGCTGCCTGCAATACGTCGCGAATGGAAAAGGCGATGCCCTCATACAAAGCCCGGGCGAAGTGGGCGCGGGAGTGGGAGATGGTCAGCCCGATGAAATCAGCGCGTAAATGCGGGTCCCAGTACGGCGCACGCTCGCCTTGCAGGTACGGGTGGAAAATCAGCCCGCCGCTGCCGGGGGCGATGGTAGCGGCCAGCGTGTCCATTTCGGTGAAGCCGCCGGTGGCGAACATGGTGTCGCGCAGCCAGCGATGCGCCGAGGCGCAGGAATTGGTGCCGGTGGCGGTGTAATACAGCCCCTCGATGACATGCGGGTAGCAGGAGACCGGCGGGTGCACGCTTTTGCCCTGGGTTGCCAAAAACAGCACCCCGGCGGTGGCCAGTTTCACCGCCCCCATGCCCGGCGTGATGCCGCCCACGCCGAAAAATTCCACGCTGGTATCATTCGAGCCGCAAATGACGGGTGTGCCGGGGGCCAAGCCGGTTAGCGCGGCAGCTTGTGCCGTCACGCCGCCGACGATTTCGGTGGCTGGTTTAATCGGCGGCAGGGTTTGCCTATTCCAGCCGATCAACGCGCAAATCTTGGGCGACCAGTTTTTAGTGGCATCATCAGCCATTAAGGTGCCGATGGCGTCCGAATAGTCGGTCTCCCAGGTACCGGTGAGGCAGAAGCGCAAA
>NCFD01000113.1 GCA_002281005.1 Acidocella sp. 35-58-6
CATAGCGCCTTGACTGTTGGCCGCAGGGCGTAGGCGCCCTCGCCCAGCAGCGCCAGCACGATCAGCGCCACCGCCCAGAACCCAGGATATTCCCAGCCGCCGCCGGTGTCGGTGAAGAAAAACCCGTTATGGATATGCACCAGCAACACCGCGCCCAGCAGGTCAAACGCCATCAGCACGGCCGCGATGCGGGCATACACGCCCAAAATCAGCGCCAGACCGCAAATGGTCTCTCCGGCCATCACCACGAGGCCAAACCAGCCCGGCAGGCCCAGGCTCGCGAAAAATTTCTCGGTGCCCGCCGGGGTGAACACGAAAAACTTCAGCCCGGCATGGGCCAGCAGCAAGCCGCCGAGGCTGACGCGCAGCAGCAACGCCGCATAGGGCGCCGTTTTGGTATCGATCATTGGGGGTACTCCATAAAATTCATTCAGTGGACCCGATATAGCTATGCAAAACCTGGTCAGGCAGCCTGAAACACAGCACAGTCACTATGCGTTTACGCATAGGGAGGGCGTTTTGCTGAATTGGGAGGATTTACGGAGCTTTCTGGCGGTGGCGCGGGCTGGCACCCTCTCGGGTGCGGCCCGCACCCTGGGGATCAGGCAATCCACCATGGGGCGGCGGCTGGCGGCGTTTGAGGCGCGGGCCGGGGTGCTGCTGCTGCAAAAAACCCCGCGCGGCTATGTGCTCACCCCGGCGGGCGAGGCCGCGCTGGCGGAGGCCGAAACCATGGAAACCGCCGCTTTGGCCGCCGAACGCGCCATCACCGGGCAGGATACCCGCCTCGCCGGGGAGGTTCGCCTCACCACCATCGAGACCCTGGCCGCCGAGGTGCTGATGCCGATTATCGCGCAATTTTCCGCCGATTATCCGGGCATTCTGGTGAAGCTGATTTGCAGCCAGCGCACCCTGAGCTTGGCGGCGCGCGAGGCCGATTTAGCAGTGCGCATGGCCAGGCCGCTGGGCGGCGACCTGGTGATCCGCAAGCTGGGGGACATTGGGTACGGCCATTACGCCAGCCCCGCCTACATCGCCCGCCACGGCCTGCCCACCCAGGGCGGCGCTGGCCATCGGGTGATTTTGATGGAGGATGACTCCCCCAACTTCCCTGAATATGTCGCCATGGCGCAGTATTTTTCGCAAGCCGAAGTGGGGTTCCGCAGTGACAGCCGGTACGTGCAGTTGGAAGCCTGCAAAGCAGGGCTCGGGGTTGCCTGCCTCGCGCATTACCTGGCCGCGCCGCGGGGGTTGGCGCGGCTGCCTGGGTGCGATGCCAACCGCGAGGTCTGGCTGGCGCAACACCGCGACACCAGCGAAACCCCGCGCTTCAAGGCGCTCTCCGCGGCCGTGGTAGCCGGCATGAAAGCCCAGAGCGCCCTGCTGACAGGTTAACATTGCCAACAGCCCGCTAACATCGTCTGTTGCGGCATAACAAAACTGCGGAGGCACTTCGGATTGAGTACCCTCGATTGGCCGGTGCTGGCCGGGATGCAAACGGACCTCCGGCATTGGCGTGCCTTTGTGGCCGCCGCCGAAACCCAGCATTTCCACGCCGCCGCCGAATTGCTGGGCATCAGCCAGCCAGCGCTCAGCCAGCTCATCCGCACCTTGGAGAGCACGCTTGGCAGCCGGTTGTTTGACCGCCAGGGCCGCCGGATCAAGCTCAGCGCGGCCGGGGAAGCCCTACTGCCCGAAGCCCGGATGGCCCTCGGCCAAGTCGTGCGCACCGAAATGGTTGGCCGCGCCATCAGCCGTGGTGAGACCCGCACTCTGGCAGTGGGCTATGTCGGCTCGGCGGCGTTTCATCCCAGCTTCACCACCCTGATCAGCGCTGCCATCAAAATGCGCCCCGCCGTGACCCTGAAGCTCGACCAGCTTAGCGCCTCGCAACAGGTGCAAAGGCTGGTGGAACAGACGCTGGATTTCGGGATGATCCGCTCACCGCTGCCGGTGCTGGACCCGGCGCTGATGATCCTGCCGGTTCATACCGAACCGATGGTTATGGCGCTGCCCGCCGGTGACCGCCGCGCCGCCCAGCCGGTGTGTGACCTAAAGGATTTCTCCGGTGAGCCGTTCATCCAATATATTCAGCAGCGCAGCGGCGGGCTGCGTGGATTGGTGGAAGCGGCCTGCCGGCAAGCCGGGTTTGAGCCGCGCATCGCCCATACCGTGCCGCAAATTGCCACCATGCTGTGCCTGGTGGGGGCGCATACCGGCGTGGCGCTGGTGCCGCAATCCATGATGCGGCTGGCGCTGCCGGGGGTGGCCTATTGCACATTGCGCGAACCGGTCACCACCGCGTTGAGCCTGCTACACCGCCGCAGCGATACCGCGCCCGCGCTGCGTGCCATTTTAAAACTCGCCCGCGGCTTGATTGATAAGCCAGACTTATCAAAATGATGTGAGGACTCACTTCTGAGCCACCCCGTGTTCGGATAAACAATGCCACATCAACACCCAAGAGCGATGCAACATCGCCGTTCAAGAAGGAATTTCCATGATGCGTCTATTGCCCATTTTTGCCGGCACCGGTCTGGCACTGACCCTCAGCCTGGGCACCGCTGCCGCCAGCGACATGACCCTGGTAACACCCGGCCAGTTGACCGTGGCGTACCGCACTGACGACAAACCAGTCTCCTTCATTCAGGACGGCGTGCCGAGCGGGCTTTATGTGGATTTTGAAAATGCCCTGGGTGCGCGGCTGCATTTGAAGGTGACCTTCATCTCCACCAGCTTCGCCGCCATGCTGCCGGCGGTGCGCAACCACCAATATGATACCGCCGCGTTTGGCGTGCTGGTCACACCTGAACGCCAAGCGGTGGTGGATTTCACCACCCCGATTGGCTATTCGCAGGCGGAACTGATCAGCCTCAAAACCGCACCGATCGCTAAAGTAAACGGCGCCGAGGGCAAGACCATCGCCGTCACGGTGGGCAGCGCCTTGATCCCGGTGCTCAAGCAAATCGCGCCCGGCGTGAGTGTGAAAACCTTCCCGAACATTGCCTCCAGCGTTAACGCGCTGCTGGCGGGCCAGGTTGACGGGTTGTTCACCGGCCAGGAAACCACCGCGCAACTGCTCGCGAAGCATCCGGAATTTGTGGCCTCGC
Organism: Acidocella sp. 35-58-6; assembly: GCA_002281005.1. GTDB lineage: Bacteria > Pseudomonadota > Alphaproteobacteria > Acetobacterales > Acetobacteraceae > Acidocella. The sequence goes on from NCFD01000113.1 coordinate 3,111, forward strand.
AGACCGTTACCTCCGGTGAGATCGCGTTTCCGGTGGCCAAGGATAATCCGCAATTGCTGAAGGCGCTGAATGGCGCGATTGCGGCGGTGATGCAGGACGGCACCTTCAATAAAATTTTCGCCAAATGGAGCGATGCCTCGATGACCATCCCGGACCAGTTGTACCAAAATTATCCGGGCATGCCGCATCTCAACCGCAGCGCCGCCAATTAACTTCTAGGACCCAGCATGTTTGAAGGATTGCAAAAGATCGGCGAGACCTTCTTCGATCCGCAGATCATCGCGGGCGTGATTCCGCAGCTCATAACCGTGGGGCTGCCCAACACGCTGCTGCTCTCGGTTATTGCCACCATCATCGGCATTGCGCTGGGGCTCGTGATCGCCACCGGCCTGCTGGCCTCGCAACGGCTGGTGCGGTTTTTATGCCGCGGTTATGTGGATTTGCTGCGTGGTCTGCCGCATATCCTGACGGTGTATCTCATCGGCCAGGGATTACCGCTGGCGGGCTTGAGCATCTTCGGCAAAAGCACTTACGCCTACGCCGCATTTTCAATCGGGCTGATTGAGAGCGCCTATATGGCGGAAATTTTCCGCGCCGGGTTTCAGGGCGTTGAGCGCGGCCAGGTGGAAGCCGCACGCACCCTGGGCATGACCCGCTGGCAGGCGATGCTGACCATCATTCTGCCGCAAGGCATCCGCCGCGTGCTGCCACCATTGACCGGCCAGTTTATTCTGGTGATCAAAGGCACCGCCTTGGTGTTTCTGCTCGGCCTCACCGCCTCGCAGCGCGATATTTTTTCAATCGCGCAAGATAATTCCATCAATAATGCCAACCTCTCCTCGCTCACCGCCGCTGGATTATTGTACCTCGCGCTGACCGTGCCAATGACCTATGCGGTGGCCGCCTGGGGAGCGCGCATGCAGCGCGGCAGCCAGCGCGGCAAGGTGACCGCCTAAATGATGGCCACAGCAACCACCGATGTCAGTGTCCGCTTCGAGGCTATCAGCAAATCATTCGGGCCAGTGCATGTGCTGAAGGATGTTTCCGCCAGCGTGCCGCGCGGCATGACCATCTGCATCATCGGCCCGTCCGGCTCGGGTAAATCCACCTTGCTGCGCTGTACCAACCTGCTGGAACGGCCCGAGCACGGTAAAATTTTCATCGATGGCGATGACATCACCGCCCCTGGCGTCAACATCGACAAACTGCGCGTGCGGGTGGGCATGGTGTTTCAGCATTTCCATTTATTCTCGCATCTCAGCGTTATTGAAAATGTAGCACTGGCGCTGCAAAAGGTCCGCAAGCTGCCGAAGGCCGAAGCCGAAGCCCGCGCCGCCGTGCAAATTGCCGCCATTGGCCTGAAAGGTTTTGAACACCGCCGCTCATCGGACCTCTCGGGTGGCCAGCAGCAGCGCGTGGCGATTGCGCGTGCCCTGGCGATGGAGCCCGATGTGATGCTGTTCGATGAAGCCACCTCGGCGCTTGACCCGGAGCTGGTGAAAGGCGTGCTCGCCATCATGCGTGACCTCGCCTTCGCCGGCATGACCATGCTGGTGGTAACGCATGAGATGCGCTTTGCGCGGGAAGTGGCGGGGCAGGTTATTTTTATGGACCACGGCCAGATTGTTGAAACCGGTGCGCCCGCCCAAATGTTTGATGCCCCGCAAACGCCGCGCCTGAAATATTTTCTGGAACAGGTGCTGTGAGCATTTTACCATTTTCTTTTACGACAGCTTTAGGATAAGTCTCGATGCCGAATTCGTCTGCAAACTCTGAAAAACGTACGACCCGCGCTGAGGTGAAAGCGTTGTTTGCACGCAGCGCCATCTGGCAATCATGGCTCGATGTGGAAGCCGCCCTTGCGGAATCGCAAGCCGAGCTGGGGATGATTCCAGAGGCCGCCGCGCGGGAGATTATGGCCAAAGCCAGCCTTAAATGTCTCAATGAAGCCGAGATCGCGGCTGACATTGCCAAAACCCGCGCCCCGATTGTTTCCATCGTGCGGATATTATCAGAGGCCTGCGACGGTGATGCGGGGGGCTATGTGCATTGGGGCGCCACCACCCAGAACGTAGTGCAGACCGGGCGTTCGATCATCATGCTTAAATCTCACCGCGCCTTCATGCTGCGGTTTTATGATGTGCTCTCGAAACTTGCTGATTTAGCCGAGATGAGTGCCGAGATGCCGATCGCCGGGCGAACCAATGGCCGGCACGCCTTGCCGATCACCTTCGGCTTCAAGGTGGCGGGGTGGATCGAGGAATGGCTGCGCCACCTTGACCGTTTCACCGGCGCTG
>NCFD01000114.1 GCA_002281005.1 Acidocella sp. 35-58-6
TTACCCATAGGCGCCCGGCGGAATTGTGTCGGCATCAAGGATATCCGCCGCCGGAATTTCCGCAAATACCGTAACCGGTTTAGGGGCGGCGGCGCGTAAGCGGGCCCGCGCCTGCAGAGCTTCATAGCGGGCGCGATATTGCTCGGGGCTGAGGTTGTTCAAATCAAGCATGAATAACTCTTGGGTTCGAGACATAGTACGGACGATAGGATGCGCATTAACTGACCTTAGAAAAAACTGAGATAGCGATTATATTCCCAATCTGAAACGTGATAGGCATAGCTTGCCCACTCATCGCGCTTGTAGCCCAGCCAGGCACCATGCATCGAAGAGCCGAACACCGCCTCGCTCATCGGGTCGGCGGCGAAGGCGTCCAGCGCTTCGGTGAGGCTGCCGGGCAAAGTGCTAATACCAAGTGCGGCGAGATCAGCGCCTGACTTCATGTACATATTCTCGGTATTCGGCATGCCGGGGTCGAGGTCAGTCTCGATCCCTTCCAGCCCCGCCGCCAGCACCATGGCGGTTGCCAGGTATGGGTTACAGGCGGAATCGGCAGCCCGCAATTCAACGCGCCCGCCGCCCAGGGGAATTCGTAGCGCATTGGTGCGGTTATTGTTGCCGTAGCAGCACAACACGGGCGCCCAGGTGAAGCCCGAGGCCGAACCTTGTTTTACCAGCCGCTTGTAGCTGTTCACTGAGGGTGCCACCACGGCGCAGATCGCTGGCAAATGCTTGAGCACACCAGCGATGAATTTGTAGCCTAGCGCCCCCAGCTTGCAGCCGCGCGGGTCGTCCTTATCCGCAAACAGGTTCGCGCCGGTTTTGAGGTCAGCCAGCGACATATTGAGATGCGCACCCGAACCAGCGCGGTCAGCCAACGGTTTGGGCATGAAGCTGGCGAAGCCACCGTGCTTGCGGGCAATCTCGTGTGCCATGAAGCGGAAGAAGGTGTAACGATCGGCCATGGTAAGGGCGTCGGCATACATGAAATCAATTTCAAACTGCCCAATGCCGTCTTCATGGTCGAAGGAATAAACATCCCAGCCCAGTGTGTTCATGGCGCTCACCAATTCATCGGCCCAGGCAAAGTTATCGAGCAGGCGGGAGAGGTCATAGCAGGGTTTGGCCAGATTTTGACGCGACGATAGCGGCGTGAAGCCGCCCTCTTCCAGTGCCTTGAAAACAAAAAATTCAGCCTCGATGCCGAGGTTGAATTTTAGCCCATGGGCGGCGGCGCGGTGCAACTGGCGCTTGAGGATATTGCGTGAACATGCCTCGAACGGTTTGCCCTGGCAGTACAGGTCGGATGCAAACCACGCGATTTCAGGCTTCCAGGGTAGAATGCTGCATGAGGCCGGGTCGGGCATGGCTGCCACCTCTTCGTCATGCACCGATTGCGGCACGCCATCCATTGCAGCCCCTGTGAACAGCTCGGAGCCACCCAGCATCTGGGCGTGGTGTGCAATGGGCACCATTTTGGTTTTGGAAACCCCGTGCATATCCACGTAGGAGGCAGCGCAATAGCGCACCCCGGCTTCAGACAAGGCGGTAGCGTTGGCACCGCTGAGCACGGTGGTGGAGCGGGTCATATCCATGTGAAATCCTATTCGTCAGGCGGTGGTGGGAAGATGATCGACGTCGGGTTCTTCGGGCAGTTCGTACCAGGGGCTGCGCTCCCCAATCACGGCACGCATCCGCCATGACAGGCTGCGAGGTGCGGTCTCCAGCACTTGCAGCAATTCAGTGATATGGCGTTGAAGGGCGTTCGCCAGTTCGTGCGTGCCGCAAATCTCCTCAGCGCGCGCGTCGAGGGTTTTGAGTGTTCCACTGGCCGTACGCCAGAAACCCCAGTCGCTACCTAAAAGTTTGGCGATATAGTTGGTATCAATGGCACCGAGTCCCTCGGGGCCCAGGCCACAAGCCAGGAGCAGGGCCGCAGTGTCGGAAAGGTCTTTACGCTCGGCATGAAATACCTGAAGCTTGGTGAGCAGCAAGTCAGCCGGCGACAATGTGAGCGGGTGCATCTCCAAGCGGTGCCCGAGCTGGAGCGTATGGCACATCCGGAAAACGTCGATGAAAATATCGATCTTTGTTTCGCCGGCGTGAAACATCATGCGCTCTTTGCCGTTCAACAGATTGAACTCTTGCTCGGGCACGCAGCCCAACTCGGTCATGGCGGCCTTCAACGCCTTGCGGTCACGCCCGCGGGTTACCAGATCGATATCCGCCGAGTGCCGCTTCAATGTGGCAGGCAGAGACGCCCCGCACACCGCATGGATCGCTCGGCCGCCAAGGAGGCGCGCGATACCCCCCTTGGCGGCGATCGCGGCGATCACTTGATGTTCCGTGATCTCGCTCATCATCTTACTCCGGCGGAATCTCGGCGAAAGCGAGGTCGATATCAACGCCTTGCCGTGCCTGGATGAACTTGGCCGCGTAGAAATAAATGAAGCCGGATAGGAACACCCCTGCGTTCACATACAGCATGAACGGCTGCGCGAAGCTGATGCCCGATTGCGGATCATTCAGGAATGCCCAAGCGATCAGACCCATGCCCAGGGCACTGAGGACGCCCATAATGGAAAGCACCGGCACACCCGCCACCCGCCATGCCACCGGAGATGCCTCAAACATATCCTTCTGCGTGTAAGGGAACACAATGGCCCCGATGGAGGTGAGAAAAAATGTACCGCATACTTGGCCAAAGAAGCCGGATATGGTCGAGAACGCAGCATCGTAGGCATAGAGCCAAAGAAACCCGATACCCAGCACTGATGACACAGCGATCGCGATGAGCGGTGAATGGGTGTTTTCATTCACTTCGGCGATTTTGGCCGGCGCGAGGCCGTCCAACGCCCACGCCAGAATATTACGTGTCGCGGTGAGGATATAGATAGGCAGCCACGCATATGTCCATAGCGCGAATGACACGCCGATGATGAGTACCAGCCACACATGCTGGGTAAGTGCTGCGGCCAATTCCGAAAATGTGGGTGTGAAGCCCAGATTTACGTTGCCTGGTGTGACCGCCGCCAGATTGCCCAGGAAGGAAAACCCAAAGGCGTGCAGGGTAACATATGAAATAACCAGCAGCCAGAACGCCGAGTAGAACAGCGACCCGGGCATACCAATCATTTGCGAGCGGTTAGCTCCTTTGATCTCACCGCCGATGTAGGCGGAGGCGATGGAGAAGCCGAGCACCGTGAACGGCCAGGTCATTGAAATCAGTGTCTGTTTCAGGTCGAACGGCGAATCTGTGACCACGTTAGTACCGAGATTCGTGGTGATCGCCTTATAGGTGTCTGGTTTGCCGGTGAAGGTGCCGGCATAATGATTGAAGGCCGCAACGGTCGAATCCGGGGTATGGTTCAGTAACACCACCGCGGTAATAGCCAGCCCGATGCTGGCCAGTACAAATGTGATGTTCTGGATGCGCATGTAAAGCGAGACGCCGTAAATGAACACCACCGCGAACGCGATGATAAGCACTGTGCCGGTAAGGGCTGTGCCCAGCGGGGTGTTGAACCAGTCACCCCAGGTGGTCATGGCTGACGAGCCAAAGCTGACACCCAGTTCACGGAACAATGCGGAGATGCCGTATTTGCCAAGAAAAGCCGCTGGCACGCCAATGTAGAAGAAGCACCATATTGTGTAGTTCCAGCTTGCCACAAACCCAAATAGCGGTTTGGTCGCGCGGCTTACATACACATATTCACCACCCGAGCGCGGCATCGCGGATGCGAACATCGCATAAACCAGCGAGGTCGGGAGCACCACCAGCGTGCATAATATGGTGGAGATATAAATATTGACGCCGGGATATGACCCGTTCGGCATGAACAGGAACATGAACGCCACGCCAATGGCGATATTGATGAAGTTGACGTTATAGACAAACACATCCTTGGCGCCGGCCTGTCGGACCAGCCCAGTGGCTTTTCTGGCAAAATTAACGGTCATGAAGTCTCCCAGTCGGTTAGTGTTGAAAAAATTCAGGCCTGAACAAGCTGATGGCCAACCAGCTTGGTGCCTTTGAAGGTAACAAGCACGCCGCGCAGTACGCCCTCGGAATATTCGCTACCGGGATTGATGCAGAGCGTGCGTCCGATTTGTTTGGTGCCGCGTGATTCATGGATATGTCCGTGCAGGCTGACGATCGGTTGGTGCCGCTCGATGATGCCGCGCACAGCGGTTGATCCCACCGGGTTCATCACCGTGTGTCCGCCCTTAGTGACAACTTTGCCGTCTTCGAGCATCGGTGCCGAGTCGATTCCGGTGTTGTAAGGTGGCACATGCAGCGTGAAGATTGCATCGCGTGGAGATTTCAGTTGGGCCACGATGCCTTCAATATGCGTTTGCAACTGCGGCTCAGCCATTTCACGCGGGCTGTCAAGCGGCGTGGTGTTGGAATAGCCGCACACGGCCATTTGTACCTCGTCGGTAAGGTTGGTGACACCACCATCGTGATTCTCAACCACGTCAGACTGGCGCAAGGCCTCGTCGATATAATCATCATCATCATTGCCGGCATTCATGAAGCAGCGGATACCCGTGCCGCGCAGACGCTCCTCAGCGATCCCAATCCAGCGTTTGGTTGCTTGCAGCACCACCTGGTTGATCATCGCGTTGCGTGCGGTTTCGTCCTCCTGGAAATGCGCGTGCTCCTCCGGGCTCAGGACCACCGGATAAAAACCGTTCATGCGGATGTTTTTTTCGATTTCGGCACATTCAGCCGGCGTTTCAGCGACAAAGTCGCGGCCCAGAAACCGCGCCTCCCAACGATGACCCCGAGCAATCAGCGGCACCACCATTTTGCCGCAGATATCACCGCCCAGCACCAATGCGTTGGCTTTATAAAATTTCCCCGCATTGATGAATTTGAGGAAGCATTTTTCCGAGCCGTGAATGTCGGACGCATAGAATAATTTGTAGGGCGCACTCATGCGCGGCACCTAGTGGGGGTGGAGACGTGAAAATGAAACAGCATATGTAACCTCGTTCCAATCGGCAGATCGACCCAGAAACGAGAACCACGGTAGGAAAAGCCCGACGTGATCCTCACATCAAATGCTCTCCCGGGCTTTTATCCCGCCGTGTACCAGCAGGATGTCTCCCTGCTGGTTGAAGCTCTCGGACCAGCACCGGATGCAACTCCGGCCGGAACCCTAGCCCACCAACCCCAATGCAGATTGTATGCCAAACCAGCCTGCACAATTCACGATATGATAAATGAAGGATTTTTCCGGTGATTTGATAGGCAAAAATAAGATGGCAATATTATATTGAGTATATTTTAGGCTCAAATTTATAAAATATGCTCAGGAGTTACTCATCGATAAATAATTTGCTTAAACATTGGCGCATGGGGCGGCTT
>NCFD01000115.1 GCA_002281005.1 Acidocella sp. 35-58-6
ATGTGATTTTGTCGCGCACGTTGCAGGCAGTGGAAAAGCCGCGCGAGGTGCTGCGCCAGATGTTGCGGATCAGCACCTTTGCAATTGTGAGCTTCCCGAATTTTGGCCATTGGAGCCTGCGGCTGCAATTATTATTCGGCGGCAAAATGCCGATGACGCGCGCCTGGCATCGCATGTGGTACGAGACACCGAATATTCACCCCTGCACTATCCGGGATTTTTTCGCACTGTGCGAAGCTGATGGGTATAAAGTAGAGCAGTGGCTGGCAGCGGATGAAGACGGCAAAAAAGCGCCGTGGCGGAAGTTTGCCTCGCTCGCGAATTTCTTTGGTGAACAGGGGCTGTTTTTGCTGCGCAAGGCCTAATGGTTTTCGAGCCGACCGTAAAATTTATCCAAGAACAAAAATCGGTGAGTCACCAATATTTTTGATCACCAATTTGCTTGTGATTTCGCGGGGCGAGCGACCTTTAAGAGTTGCCGGAACCTCGACCTGATGCACGAACTGCTTTGTGGTAACGTTAAAGCCTGACCGTATAGGGCCGGACTCAATCACCGGCGTGGTGGCGACGATATTGCCCTGATCATCCGACAGAACATGCAACTTCATATGGCTGTTCCTTATAAGGTGGCGTAATAAATAAAATAGATCATCTTACCATCCGCCGTGGGAATGGCAGTAGGGTCGGGCGTAGACTCTGAGGTAATTGTTATAGATTTGCCAAATTGTAGCTGGGAATTGGGAAGATCCAGGTTGATCCAGTCTGAATATACGGCGCCGAACTGGGAAATTTGGGTGGCGGGTTGTTCCGGGAGCGGAACCCAGAAATAACCGCTCGCAGGGGTATTTCCTAATCCATAATATGGTGCGCTAGGGCCGATCCAAAGACCGAACGTCTGATTATTGACGACGTGCAACCAGACTTGCTGGCCGTTATGGTCTTTGAGAATATCCATAATGTCCCTGTTTATAAGGTATGGTTCAGCGAATATATTTGCTAATAGGCTAGCCGTTTGCTGACGGTCGATTCAACTAGAAAACGAGACAAGTGTGATGAAACTATCGTAACGTGAGGGTCTGCAAATTCGCGCTATTTGCTAATTTTTGCCATGTGTTTCGATCATTTAAGGACATCTCATGCAACTTAATCTCACCAACAAAATCATCCTGATCACTGGCGGCTCGAAAGGCATTGGTTTGGCTTGCGCCAACCTGTTTATCGCTGAAGGGGCGCGGGTGGCGATCTGCTCGCGCGCTGCGGCAAATGTCGCGGCGGCACTGAGAGAACTGCCGGGTGCCATCGGGGTAACGGCGGATTTAACCGATGAGGCCGCGGCGGCGGCGATGGTGGCGGAAGTGGAGGGCAAGCTTGGCCCCATTGATGTGCTGGTGAACAGCGCCGGGGCTGCCAAACGCACGGCCCCGGAGGATTTAACCCCGGCGGCGTGGCGGGCGGCGATGGAGGCGAAATATTTTTCCTACATCAACGTCATCGACCCGGTAGTGAAACTGATGGCCGGGCGCGGGCGCGGGGTGATTGTGAATGTTATCGGCAATGGCGGCAAAGTGGCCTCGCCGGTGCATATCGCAGGCGGTGCGGCCAATGCGGCATTGATGCTGGCCACCGCCGGATTGGCGACAGCCTATGCGGCGCAGGGCGTGCGGGTGGTGGGTGTAAACCCCGGCCTGACGGAAACTGGCCGAGTGGCGGAGGGGTTGATTTCCACTGCCAAACTGGCCGGGGTCAGCATTGAGGAGGCGCGTGCCCAAAGCATCGCCAAAATCCCGCTGGGCCGGATGGCCACCCCCGAGGAGGTGGCCGATACGGTGGTGTATCTGGCATCTGGACGCGCCAGCTACGTCACCGGCGTTATCGTGACGATGGACGGCGCGGCAAGCCCGGTGGTTGTTTAGAACTTATAAAGCCCCGACAGCGACACCACGCCCTCGTTTTTGGACTCAGTGATCGGGCTGTTAGCAGCACTACCCAGCAAGCGTTCATAGGCAGCGCTCATGTCGATTACCCAATGCGGGGTGAGAAACCAGGCGGCAGAGACGCCGAACCCGGCGGATTTTAGGCCAGGGGCGGCCTTATACTGCCGGTAATTGGTGCTGTACGACTGCGTTTGAGAAACCCCGAAATAGCCCTGCATGTAGCGGCCATCGCCGGCCGTAACGGTAGGGCCGGCGAACCACGCAAATTTGGCACTGCTGCCGGGCATGGGCAGGTAGGCACCAAAATCGCCAACCCAGCCGTTGGTGGCACCAATCTGGCGGCGCACATCCAGCCGCAGCGTCAACGGAAAGGCCTCGGCCAGCGCGTAGGTGGCAAAGAACTTCACTTCCGGGGCGGGGTGAATGGTGCCTAAGCCTTCTAGCGCCTTGCCGTCGGCATGGGCGGAGCGGCCAAGGTCGTAGGTGATGGCAGCACCCATGTCGATATGGCGGAAGCTCAGCAGGTTAACGCCCAGGCCCTCGCCGGTAGAGAAGAAAAATTCATCCTTGTAGCGAACGTCAATCACCGGGCCGGGCTGAACCTGGTAGCGGTTAAGGCCATCAGCCACCGGGGCGAATTGCGACCCAAGACCTAGCTCCACCTGCCAGGTGGGCACCGAGGGCTCGAACAAATGTTGCAATTGGATGCCTGAGGAATATTGCCACTCGGCCAAGGGGGAGGGGGTTTGTGCTCGCGCCGGCAGGGCCCACAGGATCACACCAAGCAGCGGCAGGCCCCAGACCCAGAGGCTGGCGGGGCGCACGAGTGCGGTGGAAGCCTGGTTGGTAGCGGGTTTATGACGCATAGCGGTATCATCCTTCTGTGGTGGCAATGGTATGGCGCCACATGCGTGCCGCTTTGGTCGTAAACACAGGCTTTAGGTCACGGCTGCCGGGTCAGGTAGCTTCGGAAACTACCTACAGCCATCTGGTGATAATAAGGCCATGAAAACCCGTGGGATCAAGCCAAAGTACCTAAATAAATTGACAGGTGGGGCCGCAAGCGGGGCGGCCATAACGCGGGCGGGGTTGGGAGGATGCGCAAATAGGTGCATAAATCGCGGCAAACGAATTGAAGGTGGACCCCGATGGTTTATGAATTACGTATTTATCACTGCCTGCCGGGCAAAATGCCGCTGTTATTGAAGCGCTTTGAGGCGAATACCTTACCGCTATGGGAGAAGCACGGTATTGTGCAGGCTGGATTCTGGACCGTGGATGTCGGCCCGAGCAACCATGATTTATATTATCTGCTGGCCTGGGATTCGCTGGCCGAGCGCGAGCGCAAATGGAACGAATTTCAGGCTGATCCGCAATGGATCGCGGAGCGTGCGGCCAGTGAAGTGGATGGGCCGATTCTGGCCGGTATCTCCAACCAATTCCTGAAGCCGACGCGTTTTTCGGCGGTAAAATAAGGCCGCAGCCGTTGCAGTTTTTGAAAATGCATGGGGCCGGCAATGATTTTGCCGTGTTTGACAGCCGCGTCCAGCCAGTGCGGTTTTCAACCGGTGACGCGCGGTTGATCGCGGACCGCCGTTTAGGGATTGGGTGTGATCAGATCATCATCATCGAGCCTGACGCGGATGGCGCCGATGCCTTCATGCGGATTTTGAACGCTGATGGCACCGAAGCAGGGGCGTGCGGCAATGCCACGCGCTGTGTGGCGATGCTGCTGGCGCAGGAAACCGGCGCGTTAAAAATAAACATCCGCACCATTTCGGGTTTGCTGCCGACTGATATTTTAGCCTCGGGTTTGATTGAGGTGGATATGGGTGCACCGAAGCTGGGCTGGGCGGATGTGCCGCTGGCTGCTGCCGGGGCCGCGGCGGTGGATACGCTGCATCTCGATCTGGCGATTGAAAATGTGGCTGACCCGGCGGCGTGCTCGATGGGCAACCCCCACGCGACGTTTTTTGTGGATGAGATCGCGGCGGTTGATATTGCGCGGATTGGTCCGGTGCTGGAACACGCGGCGTTATTCCCAGACCGCGCGAATATTGGGTTTGCACAGATTTTATCGCGCACGCAAATTCGCCTGCGGGTATGGGAGCGCGGGGCGGGGCTAACACTGGCCTGCGGTTCGGGTGCCTGTGCAGCGCTGGTAAATGCGCACCGGCGTGGCTTGGTGGAGCGGCAGGCGACGATGATTTTGGATGGCGGTACGCTGGATATATCGTGGCGGGAAGCCGATGGCCATGTGCTGATGCGCGGCCCAGCGGTGACATCATTTACCGGCACCTGGCCCGCAACGTTACCGGAAAAATCGTAATGGCGCTCTCGGCTTTTTTCAGCAAGCTGAAAACCGGGCTGTCTCGCAGTGCGGAAAAACTTGGCTCTAACATCGCGGCCACCTTCACCAAGCGCAAGCTCGATGACGCCGCGCTGGAGGAGTTGGAGGATATGCTGATCGCGGCTGACCTCGGCCCGGCGGTGGCATCGCGGGTGATCGGTAATTTTCGCCGCACGCGCTTTGGCAAGGAAGTATCAGACGAGGAAATAAGGGAAACGCTGGCCACTGAGATCGCCGCGATTCTAGCGCCCGTCGCGCTGCCGCTGCTGCCGGATGTGAGTAAAAAGCCGTTTGTGATTTTAATGACTGGCGTAAATGGCGCCGGTAAAACCACCACCATCGGCAAGCTGGCCACCATGTACCGCGAGCAGGGGTTAAGCCCGATGCTGGCAGCGGGTGATACGTTTCGCGCCGCTGCGGTGGAGCAATTGCAAATATGGGGGCAGCGCTCCGGGGCGGTGGTGGTTTCAGCGCCAGCGAATTCAGATTCCGCTTCATTGGCGCATGAGGCTCTGAGCAAGGCCCAGGCGGCGGGGGCAGATATATTGCTCATTGATACCGCCGGGCGGTTGCACAATAAAACCGCATTGATGGATGAATTGCGCAAGATCATCCGCGTGATCCGTAAAATTGACCCCACCGCCCCGCACGCCACGCTGCTGACGCTGGATGCTACGATCGGCCAGAACGCGATTGCGCAGGTGAAAACCTTCAAGGAAATGGTGGAGCTGAGCGGGCTGATCGTAACCAAGCTGGATGGCTCGGCGCGCGGCGGCATTGTGGTGGCGCTGGCCGAGCAGTTCAAACTGCCGGTGCATGCGGTGGGCACCGGCGAGCAGGCGGCGGATTTACGGCCCTTCGTGGCCGAGGAATTTGCGCGCGCTCTGGTAGGGCTTTAAGTTTCCAAATTACACGTTTAAGTTGCGTGTATGGAACGGTTAACCAGGCTTGATGGGTTGCGCGGCGTGCTGGCGGTTTATGTCATGCTAGGCCATGCGTTACCTTACACGATGTTGCCCGCTTGGGCCGGTGCGCCGTTCGTGCATGGTGAAGCGGCGGTGGACGTGTT
>NCFD01000116.1 GCA_002281005.1 Acidocella sp. 35-58-6
ATCATCGACGTGGCAATCGACACCATCCACAAAAATATCAGCCACACCAAAATCCTGCTCCATTGCAATCAGGGCCAATCCCGGTCGCCAGGCATCGCGCTCCTATATCTGCTGAGACATACCGATCTGCTGGGGCAAAGCGACATGGCGGCTGCGATTGCGACCTTCCGCATGATCTATCCGCCTTATGCCCCCGCACGTGGCATGGCCGAATATATCCGCATCAACTGGCATCGGTACACGAAGGCGGTTTCGCCATGACGCCAACGGATCGCACCCGATGAGTTTTTGGGCAGATTTTTGGAATGCCCTGACGGGCATTGGCACACTGGCCCTGGCCGGCGCGACGTTCTGTGTCATCCGCCAAGGTCAGCGCCAGCGCCGGGATGGCGAGTGCCAGCACCGTGACCGGTTCAAACCGATTTGCCTGCTGGCGCCTTACGGCGGCGTCGATGCGTGGAACCGGCGCGGGGACTTGCTTGAAGCGATGCCGCCCGCCCCCGAAAATCCATCGTGCGGCACTGTGACAATCCGGTGCGTGCTTCGGAACGTGGGCGTCGGCCCGGCCTTGAAGCTGCGGCTCAAATTCCGACTCTTGGACATGAACGGCTGGACCTCGGAGCCTTGGGAACTGTCGCCGCTTGGTGCTGGGGAGACCTGCGGCAGCGACGCCGCACCGCTGCTCGTGCCGTTTCCGATTCACGAGCAATTTAATCAGACCGATTTTGCCATGTTGATCGGCAAGCCCTGGGAAATTTGGCTAGAATACGAAGACGTGTTCGGCCGGCAGTTTCAGTCACTCCATAGTAAGTCGCTACTCAACTCAGATCCTGCGACCTTCACCTGGACTGCGCCGGTTCCAGGTCAGGAGCCGAAGGCGGTCATGCGTCCTATCCCCTGGTTCACTTATCACGAAGGGCCAACGCCATGACGCGCGCCGCTGTTCGCCCCGAACTGCTGCGCTGGGCAAGAGAGCGGGCCGGCTTTGATGACATCGAGGAATTGTTCGGCCGCTTTCCTAAGCTCGCCGCATGGGAGGCAGGCGATGCCCAGCCTACCTTGAAGCAGCTTGAAGGCTTCGCGCATGCCGTTCATGTGCCGTTTGGATATCTGTTCCTCACTGAGCCACCAGATGAGCCTCTGCCAATCCCGGATTTTCGGACCCATGATGGGCGCGCCGTTCGGCGCGCGAGCCCGGACCTTCTCGACATGCTCTATGCCTGCCAGGAACGGCAGGGTTGGTATCGGGAATTTTCGCTGACCGTGCGTGCGCCGGAGTCAGGCTTTGTCGGAAGCGCCACGCTCGATCGCAGCCCGCAAGAGGTCGCCGCCGAAATGGCACGCGTGATGGGGTTTGATGTGGCTGCCCGCGCCGCCTGCCGCACCTGGGAAGAGGCGCTGCGCCTGTTCATCGGCCAGGCCGACAAGATCGGTGTTTTGGTAATGGTAAGCGGCGTTGTGCTGAGCAACAACCGTCGCACCCTCGATCCCGAGGAGTTCCGTGGTTTCGCCCTAGCCGACAAGCGCGCGCCATTAATTTTCGTGAACGGCACAGACACCAAATCCGGCCAAATGTTTACACTGGCTCACGAATTGGCGCATTTATGGCTTGGGGCATCAGCTGTCTCTGATGCAAGCGGGGCCCCCCTGACCGGCTATCGACGCGAGGAAGTTTGGTGCAACGCGGTAGCGGCAGAGCTGCTTGTCCCGCTCACCGCTTTGCGTCCTGTGCTACAGCCCAGTGAACCGCTTGAGCAATCGCTGCAACGGCTTTCCAAGCACTTCAAGGTCAGCACACTGGTGGTCCTGCGTCGGCTGCTAGATGCAGGAGCGCTTAGCCAAGCAGCTTTTGACCGCGCGTGGGCAAGCGAACGCGCGCGGCTGCGCGAACTCGCCCAAGCCGGCGGGAGCGGTGGCGACTTTTACCGAACGACGCTGTCGCGCGTAAGCCGACGGTTTGCCCGCGCCATCGTTGAAAGCACTCTAGAAGGGCAGACACTTTATCGCGATGCCTTCCGCATGCTCGGCGTGTCGAAGACGGAGACGTTCAACAATATCGGCCGTGAAGTGGGAGTGATGGGATGACCCGCTTCCTGCTCGATACGAACATCTTCATCCAGGCAAAAAACCTGCATTACGGGTTCGCTTTCTGCCCGGCGTTCTGGGAGTGGTTGATCGCGCAGAACGCCGGCGGCCGCGTCGCCAGCATCGACAAAGTGGGCGATGAATTGCAGGCTGGAGGGGACGAGCTTTCCGATTGGGCGGCCACGCGCGGTCGCGCTTTCTTTCTGCCGCCGGACGATCCTGTTGTGCCCGCCCTTGCCCGCGTCAGCGCCTGGGCCACGAGCCAAACCTACGAGGCGGCGGCCATCGCGACCTTTCTTCAGGTTGCCGACTACTGGCTGGTCGCCCATGCGCTAGCGCATGGCTTCGTGGTCGTGACGCATGAGGTTCCGTCTGATTCCACACGCAAGATCAAGATCCCGAACGCCTGCATCGGGCTGGGTCTGACCTGTATCAGCCCTTACGAAATGCTCCGGAGGGAACGGGCGCGGTTCATTCTCGGTCCATCGCCGAGGGCCGCATGAGTGCCGACTGGTATCCCGGCATCCGCGCCTTCTGCGCGCATTGGAAATATGCGCAGATGCTTCACGAGACCTTTGCCGCACTCGAACGCGAGTTCAACGAGGAGAATGACGCCTGTATCGACGCGGCCAAGGGCCTTGTCGAATGCGCATGCCGCGTGTTGATCGAGGAACTGGATGATCCGCTGGCGCCGCTAAAGCCGGAGGCGACCGATACGCCGCTCGGGCAATTGGTCGGCCTTGCCACGCGACTGCTGAATTTGGGCGCGGTTCGCCATCGCGCATTTTCAGACCTAATCAAGCAGCACAACAAGTTGACCGAGTCACTTCGGGTTCTGCGCAACGAAGCCGGCACGGTCAGCCACGGGAAGGACGGCTTTATCGCCAAATTATCGGCGCATCATCGCCGATCCGCCATGCTCGCCGCCGATGCCATCGTGACATTCCTCCACGAAGGCTATTTGGAACGAGAGCCTGACCCTGTGAGGACTTTCGAGCCTTACGAGCGATTCGAGGCGGCAAACGCGATCATTGACGAACTCGTCTCGCTTCGGGCCGAGCCCGACGAAGACGGACTCCTTCACGTCGTTGCGGTCCTTCCGGACGGTGAGGAAGTTCCGCTGGCGATCGAGCCATCGCGCCTCCTGTTTGGTGTCGATCGTGAAGCCTACAAGCTGGTTTTGAACGCCTGCCGTGAAGCCAAGGCGGCTGCGCCGCGAAACGTGGAGGTCGCCTGATGGCTTATCTTTCTGAAGCCGCTGTCGAACAGGTCGTACTCGATCATCTAGCGCGCCTCGGCTATGCGATTTTATCCGACGCCGAGATCGGGCCGGATGGGAAAGCGCCGCAACGGGAAGCCTACGCGGATGTTGTGCTGGCCAAGCGCCTGGCCGCCGCCATCGAAAAACTCAACCCCGCCATTCCGGCTGAGGCGCGCGGGGATGCGCTGCGCAAAGTGCTGGCGACCGAAAAGCCGTCTCTCGTTGAGGAGAACCGCCGCCTTCACAAACTGATGGTCGAGGGCGTCGATGTTGAATTCTACGCTGAGGACGGCACGATCAGGGGCGACAAGGTGCGTCTGATCGATTTTGCGGATGTGGCCGCAAATGACTGGTTGGCGACCGGCCAGTTCACGGTGATTCAAGGCAGCATCAATCGGCGGCCCGACATTGTGATCTTCGTCAACGGCCTGCCCCTTAGCGTGATCGAATTGAAAGCCCCCGGCGGTGAGAACGCCACACTTACCGGCGCGCATAACCAGCTTCAGACCTACAAGGCTCAGATCCCCTCGCTCTTCCGCACGAACGCTGTCCTCGTGACCTCAGATGGCATCACCGCGCGGATCGGCTCACTGACCGCCGATCAAGAACGGTTCATGCCTTGGCGCACGACCGACGGAAAGGTGATAGCAGCCAAAGGCCAGCCGGAGCTCGACACCCTGATTGAAGGGATCTTCGAGCGGCGCAGGCTACTGGATCTGCTGCATGATTTCACGGTGTTCGGTGAAACCGGATCGGGCATCTCAAAGATCATCGCAGGCTATCACCAGTTCCACGCAGTCCGGCACGCGGTAGAAAAAACGGTCGAGGCTTCGGCGCCGCAAGGAGACTGCAAGGTCGGCGTGATCTGGCATACGCAGGGCTCCGGCAAGAGCCTTCTAATGGCGTTTTACGCCGGTCAGCTCGTGCGCTGCGCCGAGCTTGAAAATCCAACCATCGTCGTGATCACCGATCGCAACGACCTGGACGATCAGCTCTTCGGCACCTTCTCCATGTGCCGCGATCTGATCCGGCAAACGCCGATTCAGGCTGACAGCCGTGATGATCTTCAATCGGCGCTTAGCCGAGCATCGGGCGGCGTGATTTTTACGACGATTCAAAAATTCTCGCCCGCAACCGGCGAGACAATTTATCCCATGCTGTCTGACCGCCGTAATATCGTGGTGATCGCGGATGAAGCTCATCGCAGCCAATATGGCTTTCGCGCAAAGATCGAACGGAATACGGGCAAGATCGCCTACGGCTTCGCGAAATATCTGCGCGACGCACTTCCAAACGCTTCGTTCATCGGTTTCACTGGGACGCCGATTGAGAAGGACGACGTCAACACCCCGGCCGTGTTTGGTGAGTACATTGATGTTTACGATATAAGCCGTGCGGTAGAGGATGGAGCGACGGTCCCGATCTATTACGAGAGTCGCCTGGCCCGGATCGAATTGCCCGAGGCAGAGAAACCAAAGATCGATGCCGAAATCGAGGAACTGACGGAAGACGAGGCAACAACCGAGCAAGAGCGAATCAAGCGTAAATGGGCAACGGTCGAGGCTCTCGTTGGGTCAGAGAAGCGTCTTTCGATGGTGGCGGCTGATCTGGTTCGCCATTTCGAGGATCGCGTAGCCGCCATGGATGGCAAGGCGATGGTCGTGTGCATGAGCCGACGTATCTGCGTCGCTCTCTATCAGCACATCGTAGCGCTCCGCCCTGACTGGCATAGCGATGACGACGCGGCCGGCAAAATCAAAGTGGTCATGACCGGATCGGCGGCCGACCCACAAGCGTGGCAACCCCACATCGGCACAAAGGGCCGACGTGACCTGCTCGCCAAGCGGGCGAAAGACCCGAAGGATTCACTAAAACTCGTGATCGTGCGCGATATGTGGCTGACCGGTTTCGACGCGCCATCGATGCACACGATGTATATCGACAAGCCAATGAAGGGCCACGGGCTGATGCAGGCGATCGCCCGCGTCAACCGT
>NCFD01000117.1 GCA_002281005.1 Acidocella sp. 35-58-6
GAAGGCGCAGCCAGGAGAATGTGTGCGATAAATAGCCGTTTTCCTCACCGGCAATATCAAAATTGCCCGCCGACCACGGGTCCACACACACCATGGTCATATCGCTAATCCCGCGCTTGGCGCAGGCGGCGATGAAATCCGGATGGGCCTGCACTATGGCTTCAATTTGCATGAATTGTTCGAGCTGAATCATCGGCCGCTTGGTGGCGAAAAACGCTTTCGCGGTAATTGCGGAATCGGCCAGCGAGACCACCAGCTTCCACACGCCTGGCGCATCAGCCAGAAACACGTTGGCCCGCGCCTCACGGGGCGTGGCCTTGCCTGCCGCGTAATCAGCCAGCGCCGAACGAGGGGGGTCTTTGATTTCGATGGTTTCAAATAAAAACTGCGGGCCAAAATCTGCGCTCGCATGGATAACGGCCATCACCTCCCGAATTTCCGCAGCGCTCAGCGGCTCCTGCGGGTGGCGGAGTGTGGCGCTCATGCCGGCGGCGGCGGGGGCGGCGTGAATTAGGTCGTCCATGGGTAACTCCTTGAGAGCATGTTGAAGGCATGAGCATCGCCTGACTATGCCACGAGCAGCTTGACATTTGGCGTCAATTTTTGCGCGCGTTTGGTGTTTCAGCCCAACATGAATAATTTTTATGCTGGTTTTGTATCATAATTATGCAACCGCTTAATCTGCCCGGAATCTTTGCTTGACGATAAACTAATTTTCTCCAACACTCTCTGCTATGGGCATCCTACCTCGCGTATCGGCGGTGGCGGCAGCGGGCGTGTTGGGCATGATCGGCCAGCACGGCGGCGATGCTGACCGCATTCTCGGGGCCGCCCGTCTGGCTCCCTGTGAAGTTGATAACCCCGACGCCCTGCTGGATTTGCGCCGCTATTGCGACCTGTTTGAGCAAGCCGCTACCCAGACCGGGGTGGATGATTTCGGCCTGCGCTTTGGCCGCGACTACCGGCTGGAGGATATGGGGCCGCTCGGGCATCTGGTGCTCAATTCGCCGTGCCTCGGTGTCGCGCTCGCCAGCCTGTGTAAAAATTTCGCTGCGGTGCAGGAACATTCCGACCTCACGTTACGCACCGATGGTGCATTGTTACGCCTTGAATACCAGATCCGCGATGGCCGGATTGCCAACCGCCGCCACGACGCCGAACTCTCCATCGGCATTTTCAATAATTTTTTCCGCCGCGCCTTGGGTCCTAGCTGGGCGCCCGAGGAAATCCATTTCGAGCATCTACGGACCGCTGAACCGCTGGCGCACCAGACATTACTCAACGCGCCGGTGTATTTTGCCCAGGCCACCAATGCCATTGTATTCCGGCGCGACAATTTGTGCCGCGCGATGCCAAACGCCAACCCAAGCCTGCTGCCCGCATTGCAAGTGCAAGTGCAATTACTGGCCAGCCGCGCCCGGCCCGACGATTTTATCGGCCTGGTCGTCAGTCAAATCCGGCGAGGGCTGGCTGAGGGCGACGCCAGCATTGGCCGCATCGCGGCCCGCCTCGGGCTAAGCCAAGCCAAATTATACCGCCAGCTTGCGGCCCTGAACGTGGATTTCTCCAACCTCACCCAGATCATCCGGCAGGAACTGGCTATAACCTACGCCGCCCAGCCACATATTCCTCTCACGGACATCGCCGCTTTGCTCGGCTACTCAGAACTCAGCGCCTTTTCCCGCGCCTTCAAACGCTGGACCGGCATGGCGCCAGGCTCCTACCGCGAAAGCCGCCTTTCCGCCTCAGGCCGTTACCAGCCGGCGGTATAAATGCCAGGTGGCGTGGCCCAGCACCGGCAACACCACCACCAGCCCCAGAAAAAACGGTAGCGAACCAATAAACAGCGCCACCGCCACCACCAACCCCCACAGCAATAATAGCAGGGGGTTGCGCCGCATCGCCAGCAATGAAACGCTGATCGCCCGGGTGAAGCTGGTTGGCCGGTCCAACAGCAGCGGAAACGAAACCACGCTGATCGCCAACACGCCCACCGCAAACAATGCCCCCGCCGCCAGACCAAGGGCGATCATCACCCAGCCAGCATCGGTGGTGAACACAGCGCTGATAAAGGCCGGCACCGAAGCCGGCGGCTGCGGGCCGAGGGTGATATCATAGATCGCCTGCGCCACCGCCAGCCACAGCAGGAACAGCCCGATCAGCACCCCGCCCATCGCCATGATCGACCAGATGGCGGGCGAGCGCACCACCTTGAACACATCCAGCCAGTTCATCCGGCCGGTGATTTCACGCTGGCGGCTCATCTCGTATAACCCCAGGGCAAAAAACGGCCCCACCAGAGCAAAGCCGGATGCAACCGGAAACAACATCGGCAGCAGCGACTCCTTAGCCGCCACCCCAGCCAGGACCAGCCCCATCACCGGGTAAACCAGACACATGAAAATGACGTCGGTCCGCGAACTGGCAAAATCGCGCAGCCCGCCCGCCAACGATGCTCTGACATCCTTGATGGAAATTTGCCTGACCTTTGGCAACCGCACGGCTCGTTTATCAGGCCAGTATTCAGAGGCCGTATCGCTACCAAGTGCTGCGCCGACCTCAAGCTGCGCAACCATCCATTCAACGGGGTTCCTGATAGGCATATTTTTTGCCCTTTTCTTGTTGAGGGCCTTTAACATTTCAACTTTAAGGTCAAAGATGCAAGACGTTTTTTCTTTGGAAGCCGTTTAATGAAACTAATTTTAGCCAGTGGTTCACAAACCCGCCAGACCATGCTGCGCAACGCCGGGCTGGAATTTTCGGTGATCGTGCCAGATGTTGACGAGGCCGCCATCAAGGCCACCTCTAATGTCAATACCGCTGAACTGGCCTTGCAACTCGCCAACGCCAAGGCCGCCGAGATCGCTGCTCTTTGCCCCTGGGCAACCGTGATCGGCGCCGACCAAATTCTGGTTTGCGAAAAGCGGCGCTTTGATAAACCAAAAAATATCGCCGAGGCCGCTGAGCATTTGCGGCTCATGTCCGGCAAAACGCACGGCCTGGTCACGGCTGTTGCAGTGCATCATGGCACCAGGCAACTTTGGCACCATGTCGCCACACCCAACCTGACCATGCGCAATCTGAAAAATGACGATATCGACGCTTATCTGGCCGCCACCGGCAACCGCATCTGCAACATGGTGGGCGCCTATCAACTGGAAGGCCCGGGCGTTAATTTGTTCTCGGATATTTTAGGAGACTTTTTTACGATCCTCGGTTTGCCGCTGCTACCCTTACTCGGGTTTTTGCGGGAACACGCCGTACCGGCTTGAGCACCGGTGCTACCTCGTCGAGAATCCGCACCATCGCAGACACTGTCTCGGCATCTAAATCGCGTAGGCTTTTTGCCAGCCGGTTCGCCAGCGCCGTCTGCTCGGCGGTCAACCCAGCGGCATTCACCTTCACCCGCGGGCGCGACAGTTTGGCCAATATCCGAAGCTCATCGGCCTCATCCCAAATCAATCCGAAATAATCACAGATCTGATGGATCAACCCGGCTGACGGCGCACCCCGCCTGCCATGCTCCAAAGCCGATAAATACGCCGGTGAAACCGCCAACGCTTGCGCCATATCGCGCTGCAATATGTTGCGCGATGCCCTGAGGGCACGCAATTTTTCACCAAACGGGGTCATGGCCGCACCCTGCGCAATAGTACCCTCACCGACCCCGTATTGGCGGCGTGCGGATGTGCGACCGCCAAAATATGCCCGCGCAACTGAGGATGATTCAACCAATGCGGCAACTCTCGCGCAATCACCTCTCCCTTGCCGGTGATGATCTCAACACAGCGTACCTCATCAGCGTAGGCACGCTCCAGAAAATGCGTCACCGCATTATGCGCCCGCGTTGCTGTCAGCCCATGTAAATCCAGCCGCCTTACCGCCCGAATTTTACCCGTCGCAAAACTCTTCCAGGTCGATTTATCCAACCCACCTGGCACATGATTCACCAGAATATCGCGCGGCACTAATTTCAACCGTGGCTTTGGGGTCTCAATCGTTTGCGGCGCCGGGTCGATCACGGGCGCTGGCTCCGGCTCCACCGGCAACCGCAGTTTACCCGGCAATAACGTCATGGACTGCGTGAACGCGGCCCATAATTTTACATCAGATTTTGATAAACCTCTAGCTCTCGCCATCAATGATCAAAACATGCAAACGC
Source organism: Acidocella sp. 35-58-6 (assembly GCA_002281005.1). Taxonomy (GTDB): domain Bacteria; phylum Pseudomonadota; class Alphaproteobacteria; order Acetobacterales; family Acetobacteraceae; genus Acidocella. Next base: position 4,163 of record NCFD01000117.1, read on the forward strand.
CGAGGCCCATGCGCACCCAATTCCAAGGTCTGCTCGATATCGGCTGAGCGTGATGGCCCGGTGACCAGCATCACATTGCGCGGCATCGCGCCCGCATGGCGCAGCCTATCAAACGCATCCTCATAACACGCTACAATATCCTTCGCCTGCACCACCACAATCGCGGTATCCGGCAGCAAATTATTCTTCACCGGCCGGGTGGGGGCTGAGGGCAATACCAAGGTTCCGGTTTCCGCCACACCCGCAAACGCCTGTTGCAAGCTCGCCGCATCATGCGCCGTCGCAACGCCGTAGCGCACCTGCAGCATTGGCTTATCGCGGAACGGAATTTGCTCGAGGTCAGGATGCGGCGAAACCACAATCGAGGGCGCGATATTCTGCTTCGCCAGGTACGAGGTAATCGCCTCGGGCACTGCTGCACGATTTGGCAGCCGTGCCACGGTGCCGAATTCACGTTCCACGTACTGCGCAAACAGCACCACCCGGCCTGCTAAATCCAATTGCCCGCGTGCCGGAATTAAATGACGATGATGCAGCGCTGTCCGCGCCGCCAGCATCGCCTGTTGATCAGGAGGCAACGGCCCGCGTCTCAGCCCGCGCTGGATCGCGCCAATAATCGCATCGCGGCTCATTTGTTCCTCGGTGTGCTAATGTTTCGTGCGCGCCGCGACGCAGAGGCATATTTTGCAAAAAACGTATCGCCCTCCGGGGCCGGGAAATCTCGCCCCGCCGTCCAACCACTTGCAAGTGGCAACTTACCAAAAAACCCGCGCTTGCGCCCCAACCACCCCAGCCCAACGGCCGCCGCCCGCGTACCCAAACGATACAGGCCAGGCCGCTTGGCGAACCATGCCCAAACGCCCAAACCATAGCGCATCGAAACCGGCTGCAAATGCCGCTCAAACTCGCGCTCACGCCAATGGCGCATCAACTTCGGCAACGGAATTTTCACCGGGCACACACTCTCACACTTGCCGCAGAACGTGCTGGCGTTCGGCAAATGATGCGCCGCCTCGATCCCCTGCAGCATCGGGCTCAGCACCGACCCCATCGGCCCCGGATACGTCGCGCCGTAAGCATGCCCACCCACCGCGCCATATACCGGGCAATGATTCATGCACGCCGCGCACCGAATACAGCGCAGCATG
>NCFD01000118.1 GCA_002281005.1 Acidocella sp. 35-58-6
TGAGTAACTTTTGAGGAAAAAATGGCTGAGGATCTCTATAAAGTTCTGGGGGTGGCAAAGGGGGCCAGTGCGGATGATATCCGCAAGGCGTACCGCAAGCTCGCCAAGCAGCACCACCCTGATTTGAACCCTGGCAACAAGGGTGCGGAGGAAAAATTCAAGCTGGTCTCGGCGGCCAATGAAATTTTGTCCGACCCCGCCAAGCGGGCGCGTTACGATGCCGGGGAGATTGACGAAAGCGGCGCTGAAAAAGCGCCGAAATATAACTATCGACAGTATGCCGATAGTGCTGCCGGGCAGCGTTATGGCGCGGGTGGCAATGCAGGCGCTGGGGGGAGTGGGTTTGGTGGTGAGAATTTTGAGGATTTATTTTCCACCATTTTCAGCAATCGGGCTGGCGGCGGGGCCGGTGGCCCGGCGCGTGGGCAGGACGCGCATTACGTGTTGACCGCGGAATTTCTCGAAGCGGTAAACGGCGCCACCAAACGGCTGATTTTGCCGGATGGCCAGACGCTGGATGTGAAAATTCCGCCCGGCACCGCTGAGGGTGACATGCTGCGGCTGCGTGGGCGCGGTAATCCGGGGCGGGCCAATGGTCCGGCCGGCGATGCGATGATCGAGATCAACATCGCACCACATAAATTTTTTACCCGCGACGGCCAGAATATAAAGCTGGATTTGCCCATCACGCTGGGCGAGGCGGTGCTGGGGGCTAAGGTAACGGTGCCGACCCCCGGCGGGCCGGTAGCGATGACCATCAAACCGCATAGCGATAATGGCACACAGTTGCGGTTGCGTGGCCGGGGCGTGCCCGCGCACGGGGAGTATCCGGTGGGCGACTTATACGTGAATTTGCGGGTGATGGTGGGCAAACCGGATGCGGCGCTGGAGGCGTTTTTGCGGGACTGGAAGCCCGAGCATCCGCATGATCCACGCGCTGGGATGGAGGCGGCGACATGATCAGCTTCGAGCGGATATTTGTGGAAATTCGTGAATTATCGCCGGAGGATTTGAACCGTTGGATCGCCGACAATCTGGTGCGCCCTCTGGGTACGCCGGGGGCGTATCAGTTCCAGGAGATCGATGTCGCGCGAATTAAATTGATTATGACATTGCGTGATGAGCTGGAGGTTGGCGAACCGGCGTTGCCGACGGTGCTCTCATTGCTGGACCAGTTGTATGATTTGCGCCGCCAGATGCGGCGGTTGAATGAGGCGGTGGAGACCACGGTGCCTTTGGAAATCCGCAAGGCGTTGTTGCGGCATTTGGACGGATGAGATGAACGCCCGCAGATGGCTAGTGGGTGGCGGGTTTGCTGTTGCACTGGTTGCGGGGGTTGTTTGGTGGTTTGTATCGCGCGAGTCGGGCCCCGTTATTTGGCAGGGTTACGCCGAGGGTGATTTTGTGCTGGTGGGGCCCACTCAGCAGGGGTTGTTAACCAAGGTGGCGGTGCAGCGCGGTGATCGCGTGGCGCAAGGCGCGTTATTGTTCGCGCAGGATGCCACGTTCGATAGCGCAGCCCGCGATCAGGCCGCGCAGGTGCTGGCCGGGGCGCAGGCGCAACTGGCGAATTTATTGGCCGGCGGCAAGGCGACCGAGATTGCGCAGGCGCAGGCCCAACTGGCCGCCGCGCAAGCCACCGCCACCCAAACATCAACTGATTACCAACGTGGTTTGGCATTGTTGCATACTGGTGCGGTATCAAAACAATCGGTTGACCAGTTGCAGGCGGCTTATTTATCCGCGCAGGCAAAACTTGCGGCGACGCAGGCGGCCTTGGCGCAATCGCAACAGCCGCTGGGCCGGGCGCAGGAAATTGCCGACCAGCGGACCGCCGTTGCGGCAGACCAAGCGGCGCTGGCCATGGCAGAGTGGCGGCTGGCGCAGCGGGTGGTGAGCGCACCGGTGGCGGGCCGGGTGGCGGATGTGCTGGCACAACCTGGTGAGACGATGCAGGCCGGCGCCCCAGTGGTTTCATTGTTGCCGCCGGGGAATATTTTCGTGCGGTTTTTCGTGCCTGAAGCGGCGGTTTCATCGGTGCATCTCGGCGATGGGGTGGCGCTGCATTGCGATGGCTGTGCGGCTGATCTGACCGCCAAAATCTCGTTTATTTCACCGCAGGCGGAATACACGCCGCCGCTGATTTACAGTGATTCCAGCAAAAGCAAATTAGTGTTTCTCATTGAGGCAAGGCCATCGCTCGCGCAGGCCAGTTCACTTAATCCTGGTGAGCCGGTTGAAGTGCAGCCGGTCACAGTGCCGCCTGCCGCAAAATCGCCGTGAGCGATGCGCTCGTCATTGATGCGCGTGATCTGCATAAAACCTATGGCACGCGCAAGGTGGTTGATGGGCTGACGCTGGCGGTGACGCCTGGGCAGATTTGCGGGTTTCTGGGTGCCAATGGCAGCGGCAAAACCACCACCATCCGCATGTTGTGCGGGCTGGTGAAACCAGATTCCGGCGGCGGTACGTGCCTGGGTATGGATATTCTGACCGATGCCCAAAAAATCCGGCTGCAGATTGGCTATATGACGCAGCGGTTCAGCTTTTACGATGATTTGACCGTGACCGAGAATCTCGAATTCGTGGCCGAGGTTTACGGCATGGCGAACCCCAAACAGGCGGTGGCAGGCATACTGGAGCGGATGGGTTTGCGGGACCGGGCAGACCAGTTGGCGGGAGAATTATCGGGCGGCTGGAAACAGCGTTTGGCGTTGGCAGCGTGTGTTTTGCACAAACCAAAACTGCTGCTGCTCGATGAGCCAACCTCCGGCGTGGATGCTAAGGCCCGGCGCGAATTTTGGGACCTGATACATGATATGGCCGGTGAGGGGCTGACCGTTCTGGTGTCCACTCATTACATGGACGAGGCCGCACGCTGCTCGCGCATCGTGTATCTCTCGGAAGGTAAATTGGTGGTGCAGGGCACGCCCGATGAAGTGGTGCAGGCGAGCAAGCTGATCACGTTTGTCGCCACCGGCGCTAACCTTGATGCGACCGCGGTGAAGTTGCGCACCATGCCGGGCGTGGAATCGGCGGCGGTGTTTGGGGCGCAGATGCATATTGCGGGTATGAACCGCGCGGCGCTGGAACAAGCTCGGGCATCGCCGGTCGGTGCCGCACTGACCTGGCATGAAGTGCCGCCGGTGCTGGAAGATGTGTTCATTCATCTGCTGAGTGATTCCAAGCCATGAACAGTTTTTCGTTTCGCCGCTTCCGGGCGGTGCTGCATAAGGAATGGCTGCAAATCCGGCGCGATTATTTCACCCTGCGCATGATCATCATGCTGCCGGTGCTGCAATTGTTTTTGTTCGGCTACGCGATCAACACCAATCCAAAACATCTGCCCACCGGGTTGATTACGGCTGATCATTCGCAGGATGAGCGCTCGTTGATCGCCGCCCTGCAAAACACTGGCTATTATGATATCATCCCCTTGAGTTCAGAAGCGCAGGGCGAGCAGGGGCTGGCCGACGGCAGCTTGTTGTTTGTGGTGAATATTCCGCCAAACTTTGACCGGCTGGTGGATCGTGGCGAGAAGCCTACAATATTGGTGGATGCTGATGCGACCGACCCTTCAGCCATTGGCAATGCCACAGCGGCACTGGCCGGGTTGAGCAACGTACTGGACCGCGACCTGCCACCGAATTTACGCTCACAGCCGGCGCAAGCGCCGTTTCAGGTGGCAGTGCATGCCCGCTATAATCCTGAGGCGCTGACAGTGTTGAACATCGTGCCGGGGTTGATATGTATCGTGCTGATTTTCTCGACGTTATTTGTCACCACGCTGGCCATTACCCGTGAGACCGAGCGCGGCACCATGGAGAATTTGCTGGCCATGCCGCTGCGCCCGGCCGAGGTGATGCTGGCCAAAGTGGTGCCGTATATTGTCATCGGGTATGTGCAGGTGAGCATCATCATGGTCATCGCGGTGGCAGTGTTTGGCTTGCCGGTGCGCGGCTCACTGCTGCTGGTGGCACTTGCATTGGGGCTTTTCATCACCAGTAATTTGCTGCTGGGGGTTACCATCTCAACCATTGCCCGCAACCAGATGCAGGCGATTCAGATGGCGATGTTCATGCTGCTGCCGTCCTTCATGCTTTCAGGGTTCTTGTTCCCGTTCAAAGGTATGCCGGTATGGGCGCAATGGATCGGCCAGATATTTCCGGTGACGCACACGCTCAGGATCATGCGCAGTGTGCTGCTGAAAGGTGATGGGTTCATGGACGTGCTGCCGGAACTATGGCCGATTATTTTATTTATCGCCGTGATCGGTGTTATCGCCGTGCGCTCATACCGCGAAACTTTGGATTAACGATTATCCGCTACGTCGGTTGGCATGGATGGTCGTTTAAGTTGCGAAACTGATGTATGGTCGAATTGGCTGCGCAATCATCGCTATGGTGGCGATGCTGATTACGAACGCAATGTTCGCAGTAGGGTAGCCGTATATGTCAGGCGCGTGTTGGACGGTGCTAAACTATGGCCGGGCATGACATTGCTCGATATCGGGGCCGGTGAAGGGGCGGTGGGGCTGGCCGCTATTGAGCGCTTGGGGGCGCGGTTGAAGGTTCTCTTCATGGATATTTCGCCGTCTCTGTTGCGCCATGCCGAGGCGTTGGCGCTGTGTGCGGGTGTGGTCTCGCAATGCAGGTTTTTGAATGCATCGGCTGAGCGTATGGACCCGGTTGCCGATGCATCGGTTGATGTTGTGACCAGCCGGGCGGTGTTGGCATATGTGCCTGATAAGTTGGCGGCGTTGCGGCAATGTTACCGGGTGTTGAAACCGGGCGGGCGGATTTCAATCGGTGAGCCGGTATTCCGTGATGAGGCGCTGGCGGCGTGCGCGTTGGGCCAAACCCTGGCGGCGAGGCCAGCGGACCACCCCGACCGGCTGATGAGGCTGGTGCAGCGCTGGCGGGCCGCACAGTTTCCCGATACGCTTGAGGCGATCGCAAAGAACCCCATGACGAATTACAGCGAACGCGATCTGGTCAGGTTTATGCAAAACGCAGGGTTTTGCCATATTCATCTGGAATTTCATGTCGATGCGGGCGATGCGGCGCCAATGCCCTGGGAGGTTTTTATCAACACCTCCCCACACCCGCTAGCGCCGACCCTGGCGGATATTATGCAGACGCAGTTTGATGCTGATGAGCGGCTGATTTTTGAGCGTGGCCTCCGGCCTTCCATCGAATCCGGTGACAGGGTTTGCACCGACCGGATGGCGTATCTGACGGCGGTGAAACCGTATTTATGAAACTTTGATCGTGAACGAGGCGCTTGGT
>NCFD01000119.1 GCA_002281005.1 Acidocella sp. 35-58-6
CACGCCGAGCGCCGCGTTGGTTAAATCGGCTTTCATGGTCATCGTGGACCTGCCGTGGTTGTCTTGGGCAATCTGCACGTTCAACGGCACAGTTCCGGTGATGCCCTGTTTGCCGCGCGTGCCGGAATCCAGCCCGAAGCGGCGCAGCATGGTGTTGCCGGCCGTCGTTTGCAGGCTGAAATTGATCGCTGGCTGTTTGGAATCAAACCCCGCGGTCGCGGTGATGTTGGCGGCTTGTCCATCCAGTGTGGCGGTGCCCTTCGCTTGCAGCCCGGCGATGGTGGCCTGCAATGCTATATCTCCCTGCTTGAATTCCAGGCCATCCAATGGAGTTGGCAGGCTCACACCGGTCAGATGAGCGGCCACATGCAGATCAACCTCGTCGAGTTTCAAATCATTTTTTAGTGGAAAATTTGCGGTCACATTGGCAACTACCGCCCCGTTTGCTTGCCGCAATATCGGCGGTGCGGTTTTCAGCAAATTCAGCGGCGGCGCATTCAACACAGCCAGTGCGTCGGCCACGGTAGCGCTCACCGGCACGCTTACCTCGGCGGGCTGGTCCTTTTGCATGAGCGCGCCGATTTTCATCTGACCACCCGTCACCGCGATACCACCCAACTGTCCGGCGGTAGCTGTGATCAGGATGTCGTTGATATCCACCAAGGTAAAAACGCCGTTCACCCCGGTAATCGGCGCGGCCTTTGGCACCCAGCCCACTGTCACATGCTCGCCAGTAAAATGCCCGCTCGCTTGGGTGAGCTTCACACTGGTTAAATCCGCCGCCGCACTCAGGTTGAATGTAAAATCAGCGGCCTTGGCCAGACCCGCCGTGATGTTTCGGGTCACCCAGGTGCGCGTCATCGGCACCAGCGCTGCTGGCCAATAACGGGGCAGTTGCGCGGCCTGCACCTGGTCCGCCGTGGCGTTAACCTGCGCCTCCCAGGAATTTTTAAGCGTAGCGCTGCCACTGAAGCCGATCACCGGGGCGCTGCCATCCACCGGCAGCAAGGTCACCTTGCCATGTTGCAGCACCACATGGCCTGGCGAAATCGCCGCATTGAAGCTGCCGCCGCTGATCGGGAAGGTGATATCGCCCGCCCCCAGCAACCCGCTCCCCAGGGTAAAATTCAAATCCGCGGCATCAACCCGCAAAAATCCCAGCGTGAAGTTCGCCTGCAATGAAACCGGCACGTTTGAGCCTGCGAACAGGGCATCCTGGCTGGTCACCGCAATTGGCGCACCGGTTCCCACCAGTGCCGAGGGCAAAAATACCAGCCGGGCCGAGGGGATGGTTAACAGCGTCACCCCGGCCGCATTGCGGGCGGTCACCCCGCCAAGTTGAAAATACAGCGGCACGCCGGGACCGTTTTTAAAGCCGCCCCACGCCAGGGCCGCCTGCTTGATCTGAATATCCAACCCCTGACCTGATACTAGATTAGCCAGTTTGGTGGTCACCCAGGGTATCTGAATGGGCCCCTCTGACAACCGGTACGCCAGCCCGCCAATGGCAAGCCCCAGCACGAGGCATATCTCGAGCAACAGCACGCCGGTATGGTGTAAAAAATACCCGATGGTCCGCCCGGCTTGACCCGGAAGCCGCTTCATCATGTCTTGTCCCGCACATGAAGAGCCCTGACACCCTCTGGCCGCCCCCCGCTGACGCACAAGCCGCCGCGCGTCTGCTTACTGAATTTGCCGCATTGGGCCGTGCTGAGTCGAAATTTGCTCGCTCCGCCCAAGGAGCTGCGGTGCTGAACGCGCTCGGCGGCAACGCGCCGTACCTGGCCGATCTTGCTTTGGCGGCGCCGAAAATTCTGATGCAGGCGCTGGATCATCCGCAAGCGCTCATCGACAGTCTGCTCGCCCGCCTGGGCAAAATTCCCCCTACTATCAGCCGCGCTGAAATTTCTAAAAAACTCCGTATCGCCAAACGCCAGGCCGCACTCACCATCGCGGTTGCCGACATCGGCAGCACTTGGCCTCTCGCCCAGGTCACCCTGGCGCTGTCCGCCCTGGCTGAGACCTGCCTGAAGGTGGCAATTCGTCATCTGCTGCGTGGTCTGCATGATCAAGCCAGTATCACGCTCCCGGACCCAGCGGAACCTGACCAAAAATGCGGTTTTGTGGCACTCGCGCTCGGCAAGCTCGGCGCGTTTGAATTGAACTACTCATCCGACATCGACCTCGTTCTCATCTATGACCCGCAAAGTCCGGTTTATCCGCCCGATGCGCAAGCCATCATGGCGCGTCTGGCCCGTGACCTCGTTAGTTTATTCTCTACCCGCGATGAGCACGGCTATGTTTTTCGCGTGGATTTGCGGCTACGGCCGGACCCCGCCGCCACCCCGCCGGTGATCTCGCTGCCCGCCGCACTCACGTACTACGAAAGCCATGGCCGCACCTGGGAGCGCGCGGCATTCTCGAAAGCCCGCCCGCTGGCCGGTGATATCGCGCTGGGTGAGATGTTCCTGGCCGCCATCCGTCCGTTCATCTGGCGCCGTCACCTGGATTTTGCGGCGATTGCGGACATTCGCGGCATGAAGCGCCAGATTGACGCCCACCAAACCGCCAGCGGCTTGCTGGATCACGATGTCAAACTCGGCCGCGGCGGCATCCGGGAAATTGAATTCATCGTGCAAACCCTCAGCCTGGTGTGGGGCGGCGAAGACCCGGCCTTGCGTATTCCGCAAACGCTCAAAGCCTTGCCCGCGCTGGCCCGCGCCCGGCACCTGCCAGAAGCCGCCGCGCGTGAATTGGCGGCGGATTACCAAACCCTGCGCCGGGTCGAGCACCGGCTGCAAATGGTGGCCGACCGCCAGACCCATTCATTACCCGCCAACCAAGAGACCCTGCAGCAATTTGCCATATTCCTGAATGATCCAGGGTTTTTGAAATCGTTTCCGAAACTCCTCAACCGTGTGCACCGGCATTTTCTGGCGTTTTTCGACGCCGATTCCGGCCCCGCCACCGTTATCGACCCCGGCGAGACCGGCAAGCCGCCGCTGGATTTCACAATCAAACTCAAAGCCCTCGGCTTTAGCGATTTTCAGCACATGGCGGAGCGTCTGCGCGCTTGGTCGAGCGGCGGCATCCCGGCACTGCGCTCCGAACGCGCCCGCGAACTTCTGGATTCATTGGTGCCGCATTTGCTCGAAGCCCTCGGGCGGCAAAAAGACCCCGACCGCGCCTTCCTGCATTTTGATACCCTGATTTCACGCCAGCGGGCCGGGGTGCAATTACTCTCTTTGTTTGCCCGCAACCCCGCTTTGCTGGACCGTCTGGCGGCGGTGCTGGGGGCCGCCCCAGTGCTGGCAGAACATCTTGCACAGGACGCCCAGGCGCTCGAAGCCCTGCTCAGCCCCGCCGCCCGCTTTGCCGCCCCCCGGCCAGCGCTTCGCCGCCTGTTGCATGAAGCCACTGACCTCGAAGGCGTAGTGAGCATCACCCGCCGCTTTGTCCGGCGTGAGGAATTTCATCTCTCGGTTGCCACGCTGGAAGGCCGGCTGGATGCCAACGAGGCCGGCCGGCTGCGCAGCAACCTCGCCAAGGCAGCGCTTGGTGCCTTGCTGCCGCATGTCATGGCCCAGCATATCGCCCGCTTTGGCCGTATCCGGGGCATGAAATTCGGCATTGTGGCCTTGGGTAAAACCGGCAGCGCTGAGATGCTGGCCGGCTCCGACCTTGATTTGATGCTGATGTATGATCACGCAGCCATGGACACGCCGCCCACCCATTACTTCGTCCGTCTGGCCCACGCGCTGACCGCCGCACTCACGGCACCTGGGCCGGAAGGGCCGATCTACCATGTCGATATGCGGCTGCGGCCCTCGGGCAACCAAGGCCCGGTGGCGGTCTCGCTGGCATCGTTCAGGCGCTATCATGCCGCCGAATCCTGGACCTGGGAACGCATGGCCTTGACCCGTGCCAGCGTGTTGGCCGCCACACCGAAGTTTGAGTTGATTTTATCCGATGAAATTCTCATCGCCTTGTCGCGCCCCGAACCGGCGGCTGCCATCCGCGCCGATGCCAGTGACATGCTGGCCCGCATCAACCTTGAAATACCGCCTGAAGGCCCTTGGGATGTGAAACATTGCACGGGCGGTTTGATCGAACTGGCCTTCATCGCCGAGGCGCTGCAACTTATCCACGGCCCCGCCAACCCGGTGTTATTTCGCGCCAATACCGCTGCGGCCTTGCGGGCTTTGGCCGACGCTGGGCATCTGGGCGCTGCTGATACCGCCACGCTACTGGCGGCTGACCTGTTATGGCGCACCATTCAGGGTATTTCGCGCATCACCGGCCTGCATGAGCGCGACGAGCATCCGCAACCCGCCACACTGGCACCGCTGTTGCGTGCCACTGGCACCATTGACGTTGCGCAGTTAACCCTCACCATAGAGCAGCACAGGGCCGCGGTGCGGGATTGTTTCACCCGTATCATCGGCCCGGTAACCCAAGGAGATGAAAACCCATGAGCATTCAAGAAGGTGATAAAGCCCCGGATTTTACCTTGCCCGCCTCCGGTGGCCGCACGGTGTCGCTGAAATCCCTGAAGGGCCAGCCGTTTGTGCTGTATTTTTACCCGAAGGCCGACACCCCCGGCTGCACCAAGGAAGCCTGCGCGTTTGAGGAGGCCTTGCCGCAGCTTGGCAAAATTGGCGTGACCGTGATCGGCGTTTCCAAGGATGAAATGAAACCGATCGAGAAATTCGCCGCCAAATATAACCTTACCTTCCCGCTGGCCTCCGACCCCGAAACCACCACCATCGCCGCCTATGGCGCGTGGGCCGAAAAATCCATGTACGGCAAAAAATACATGGGCATCGAGCGCTCAACGGTGCTGGTGGATGCCAAAGGCAAGATCGCCAAAATCTGGCCAAAGGTAAAAATTGAAGGCCATGCCGCTGAAGTTCTCGCCGCCGTCAAAGCGCTCTAGCGCCGTTGCATGCGCTGGTACTTCGCCATCGATGAACAAGGGGCCGCGGGCCAGACCGGCGAGGATGCCAAATTGGCGGTGCATACCGCGCTGAACGTCGGTGGTCTGGAGCCATGCCTGTTGTACTACGGCGCACCCAGCGACTTTACCGTCTGGATGCAAAAGCGCGGTGTTGAGATCATCAACACCGCGCCCAGTTTCCTCGACAGCATGAACGCAGCACAAGCCGCCGGCACATTCAAAGCCTATTCCATCGGCCACTGGTTGCGGATCGCGATTCCGCAGGTGGAAAGCGCAGCAGAATTCGTGCTTTATACCGATTGCGACATGATTTTTTTACACCCGGTG
>NCFD01000120.1 GCA_002281005.1 Acidocella sp. 35-58-6
CTTTCCTGCGCGGGCTCTTCGCCAATCTGCTCAGCCCCAAGTCCTTCGTGTTCTTCGCAATCGTACTCCCGCCGTTTGTAAATCCGGCCACCCCACCTGAGCGGCAGGTGCTCATTCTCTCGGCCGTTTACATCCTCATCGCCAGCACCATTCATGTGATCATTATCAGCCTGGCGGGCACGCTGCGGCCTATCATTGCAAATCGGGGCCTCATGGCAACCACCGGCAAGGGCTTCGCTTTTGCACTTGCCGGCGTCGGATGCTGGATCGCCTGGTCAACCGGTTAACCGGCTGACCTAAGCCGCTTCCGCCAGATGCCCGGCGATCACCAGCCCAGAGTCCGAGGCACTCACCTCCACCGTCTCGCCATCCTTCACAGCGCCTTCCAGAATCAGCCCGGCCAGCGGGTTCTGCAAATTGCGCTGGATCACCCGCTTCAACGGCCGCGCCCCATATACCGGGTCGTACCCCGCCTCAGCCAGCCAATCCCGTGCCGCCTGGTTCAGTGTAATCTTGATATTCCGATCCGCCAGCAACGCCTCCAGATGCTTCAACTGAATGGTCACAATTGTTCCCATGTCAGAGCGCTGCAAACGCCGGAACAGCACAATCTCATCCAGCCGGTTTAAAAATTCCGGCCGGAAATGCTCGCGCACCCGCGCCATCACACCGGCTTCCGCCATCCGCACATCCTCACCTTCAGGCTGCGCCGCCAGAATATCGCTACCCAGATTCGAGGTCAGCACGATGATGGTATTGCGGAAATCCACGGTCCGGCCCTGACCATCGGTCAGCCGTCCATCATCAAGAACTTGCAGCAGAATATTGAACACATCCTCATGCGCCTTCTCGACCTCATCAAATAAAATCACCTGATAAGGCCGGCGGCGCACCGCTTCGGTCAACACGCCACCTTCATCATACCCCACATAGCCCGGCGGCGCGCCGATCAACCGCGAGACCGCGTGCTTCTCCATGAACTCACTCATGTCGATGCGCACCATCGCGCGCTCATCATCGAACAAAAACTCCGCCAACGCCTTGGTCAGCTCGGTTTTGCCCACGCCGGTTGGCCCCAGGAACAAAAAGCTGCCAATCGGCCGCCCTGGGTCCTGCAACCCGGCCCGGGCGCGGCGCACGGCATTGGATACCGCCAGCAGTGCCGCCTCCTGCCCCACCACCCGCTTGCGCAGACTATCTTCCATCCTAAGCAGCTTGCCACGCTCACCTTCCAGCATCTTCTCAACCGGCACCCCGGTCCAGCGTGACACCACCGCCGCGATGCTCTCCTCCGTCACCGCGTCATTCACCAGCCGGCCTTCATTGTGCTCAGCCAGTTGTTTCTCAAGTGTTGGAATGGTGCCGTACATCAGCTCCGAAGCCCGCGCCAAATCGCCCTTGCGCTGCGCCAGCTCCATATCGTTCCGCGCCTGGTCCAGCCGCTCCTTCAGCTTCTGGGTCTCGGTCAACTGGTCCTTCTCAGCCTTCCATTTGGTGGTCAGCACATCAGACTTCTCCTCAAGGGCTGCCAACTCATGCTCCAGCTTGCCCAGCCGCTCACGTGAGGCCGCATCATCCTCCTTACGCAGCGCTTCCCGCTCAATCTTCAACTGGATCAACCGCCGGTCCAGCTCATCCAATTCCTCCGGCTTGCTATCCACCTGCATCCGTAACCGCGAACCCGCCTCATCCATCAAATCGATGGCTTTATCAGGCAAAAACCTATCCGTAATGTAACGGTTGGAGAGAGTCGCCGCCGCCACCAAGGCAGCATCAGCAATCCGCACACCATGATGCAGCTCGTACTTCTCTTTAATGCCGCGCAGAATTGAAATGGTATCCGCGACACTTGGCTCATCCACAAACACTGGCTGAAACCGCCTGGCGAGCGCTGCATCTTTCTCAACATGCTTGCGATATTCATCCAATGTCGTGGCACCCACGCAATGCAACGCGCCACGCGCCAATTCCGGCTTCAGCAAGTTCGAGGCATCCATCGCGCCATCGCCTTTGCCCGCGCCGATCAGCGTGTGCATCTCATCGATGAACAATATCACCTCGCCCTCGGCGGCCTCGATTTCCTTCAGCACCGCTTTCAAACGTTCCTCAAATTCACCGCGATATTTCGCACCCGCCACCAGTGCGCCCAAATCCAGCGCCATCACCCGCTTGTTGCGCAAACTCTCCGGCACATCGCCATTCACAATGCGCAGCGCCAAGCCTTCCACAATCGCGGTCTTACCCACGCCGGGCTCACCGATCAGCACCGGATTATTCTTGGTCCGCCGTGCCAGCACCTGAATGGTGCGCCGAATTTCCTCATCGCGGCCAATCACCGGGTCCAGCTTCTGGTCACGCGCCAGTTGCGTCACATCGCGTGCATATTTCTTCAGCGCATCAAACTGCTGCTCCGCCGTGGCACTATCCACCTTGCGGCCCTTGCGGATATCATTCACCGCCCGCTCGATCGCCTGCGCGGTAACACCGCCCGCCTTCAACGCCCGGCCCGCCGCGTTATCGCTGGCGGCCAGCGCGATCAGCAGCCGGTCCTGCGCCACATACTCATCACCCGCCTTGGTGGCCTGTTGCTGTGCCGCATCCAGCACCCGCACCAGCTCCGGCGTAATATTCGGCTGCCCCGCGCCAGCGCCCTGCACCTTCGGCACCCGGTTCACCGCCGCATCTACCGCCAGCTTCGCTGCCGAGGGGTCACCCCCCGCCGCACGGATCAACCCGCTCGCCGCCCCTTCTTCATCATCCAGCAGCGCCTTTAACAAATGCTCAGGCGTGATCTGCTGGTTATACTCACGCATCGCAATCGTCTGCGCCGCCTGGATGAACCCACGCGCACGCTCGGTGAATTTTTCAAAGTCCATTTTTGGTTCCTTTCGTTCGGCAACCACTCCCACCGCCCCTCAATAGGCGACGGTAAAAGCTTGCACCGCAAATATGGGCAATGCCATGATTTGGCTCAAGAGGAACTTTTACCTATGCATATCGAGTCCCTATACCGCTACCCCGTCAAGGGCCTGACCCCCGAACCCCTCAGCAGCGCCGCCCTCACCCCTGGCCGCTGCATCCCATGGGACCGCGCCTTCGCGCTCGCCCAGGGCGATGGCGCGTACGACCCCGCCAACCCCACCTGGGTCTCAAAATCCAATTTCATGTGCTTGCTCAAAAACGCTCATATCGCGCTGCTGCAAACGCGCTTCGATGAAATCACCGGGCTGCTCAGCGTCACCGCCCCTGATGGCGGCGGCTTCGATGCCTCGCCCTTCACCCCTGAAGGTCAGGCCGAACTCACGCGCTTCTTCACCTACTACCTCGGCGATGAAGCCCGTTACGGCGCCGCGCAAAAACCGCCAAGCTTCCACTATGTCCCCGCCCACAGCTTCTGCGACCATAAAACCCAGGTCATCAGCCTGATCGGCCTCGGCTCGCTTACCGCCCTCGAAGCCGCCGCCGGCGCCCCGCGCGACAAACGTCGCTTCCGCGCCAATATCTATATCGAGGCCATCGCCCCCTGGGAGGAGTTCACCTGGCTGGGCCGTGAAATAACCATTGGCGAAACCCGCCTGGTGGTGCAGGAGCGCATCGACCGCTGCGGCGCCACCACCGTCAACCCTGATACCGCCGAGCGCGACGCCAACCCGGTGCTGGAGCTAAAACGCCATTTCGGCCACATCGAGCTCGGCATCTTCGCGGAAGTTCTGGCAGGCGGCACCATCAAACCCGGCGACGACATTAAACTAGCCTAACCTCGCCCCCTCGTCATTCCCGCCCGCTGCGTCATTCCCGCGAAAGCGGGAAACTCCTCAGCGCAATTTCGCTGCCAAATCCACCACCGAATCGGCCACCACTTCCCAGTCCTGGTTAGGCCGCGCCCGCTCATCAGGCGTTCCAAACTCCATCGGCCCCGCAATAAACCCGGTCTGCATCCCCAGCGCCCGCGCTGCCGCCAAATCCTCATTATGCGAAGCCGCCAGCATCACCTGCCCCGGCGCGAGCCCCAAAAACTTGCAGGCCCCCAGGTAAACTTCGTGGTCGGGCTTATAATGCCCGAACATATCCGCGCCAAAAATCATATCCCACGGAAACTTGGTATGTTTGGCGAGCGCCACCTGCAACGCCACATGGCCATTCGAGAGCGAGCCGATCACCACCTGGCTTTTCAGTGCATTCAACCCAGCCACACTATCCGGCCACGGCGTCAGGCGGTGCCACAGCCCCACCAACTCATCAATCTGCGCGTCGGCCAGCCCCGGCACTCCAAACTTCGGCAACAATTCAACCAACGCGCCGCGATGCAGATCATCCAAATTGGTCCACGCCAACGCGCCCGTCCGCACCGCATTCATCGCCGGCTTGTACGCCCCGCGCCACGCATCGGTAATTCCCAGCCAATCAGCCGCAAGCCCCTGCGCCGCACCAAACGCCGCCAGCCCGGCACTGACACTACCGCGCCAATCCACCAGCGTGCCGAACACATCAAACAAAACCGCCTGCGGCTTACGCATGGTTCAGCGCCCCGTCATCATCAGCAGCACCACCAGCCCAATCGCCACCGCTTGCAACCCCACCCGGAGCCGCATCAGCATGTTTGAGGTCCGGCCCGAACGGTTGGCATCCACCAGCCCAATCGCCCCCACCAGCATCACCACAATCACCGCCAGCATATCGATCGCCAGCAAGACCATCAGGAAAATTTTCATGCTGCATGATATAGAATACCCGGCCGGTTTGTGCACCTGCTGGCATTGGCTAACTGTCCCGTAACCCGCCCAACAATTGACTTAACAACCAATCCGCCCTCTGGCTGCCGCCCATGCGCTCAATTTTCCTCCGCTTTGGCTTCCTGGCCCTGATCATCATCACCGCACCCGGGCTAGCCGCCGCCCAATCAGCCCCGCCCACAGCCACCGTACCTGCCGCCCCACCAACCGCCACCACGGCACACCACACCAGCCAGCCAACCGCCAACCAGCCAACAGCCGCGCCCGCTGCCGCACCCGCCGCCGCACCCGCCGGTGCCGCCACCTCGCCAGCCAAAGCCCTGGCCGGCGCCATCATCCCCGGCTCGCCGCTGGCCGCCCTCACCGGTGCCGCCACCCCCACCGACCCTGACGACACCACCCAGCCCCCATCATCGGCCACATCGCCGATGACGCCACCAGCAGCATCGCCGAATTTGCCAATGCGGTCCGCCAATCCACCCGCCTCACCCCGGTCACGGCCTGGCTGAAAACCTTCGCCACCATCCCAAGCCGTGCCGACCACGCTCGCGCCGCACTCCTCGGGCTACTGGAAACCATCGTCCCGGCCATTATCCTGGAAGTTTTGCTGCGCGCCCTGCTGCGCCGCCCGCGTGCCGCCATCATCCGCCACGCTCTCGCCCGCCGCCTGCAGGACCTGCCGCACCACGCCGACTCTGAAGGGCTAGCCGACGCCGAAGCCGGTGAAACCGAAAAGCCCCCCGAGCACTGGCTCACCCTGCGCGGCTGGATCGCCCGCTTCGGCCTGGCCTTCGGCTACATATTGCTGGCCTTGCTGCCCGTCGCCGGGTTCGCCATCGCCTCCGGCCTCCTTATCGGCGCTGGCCTCATCACCGTCCCCGCCGCCCGTCTGATCGTGGTGGGCACCGGCAACGCTTATTTATTCTGCCGCCTGAGCAACGAGGCCCTGCTGTTCGTCATGGCCCCCAACACCACCGATTTACGCCTCATCCACACCACCGATGAACGTGCCCGCTGGCTGGTACGCTGGCTGATGGTCATCATCATCACCATCGCGCTCGGCTACGTCGCCATCACCAGCTCGGAAATTCTCGGCCTGCCGCGTGACGGCGCTGAGGTACTCGGCCGCCTGATCGCCCTGGCCGGCCATATCGAACTCGCCATCCTGGTCTGGCAAAGCCGCGCCATCGTGGCCGGCTGGATCCGCGGCAACCCGGAATCGGCTGCCAAAAACTTCGGCCTGCGCCCGCGCCTCGCCGCCATCTGGCACATCGTGGCGCTGTTCTACATTCTCGCCTTGTGGATCGCCTATGCGGGTGGTGTGCAAAATGCCTTCATCGTGCTGCTGCGCATCGTCGGGGTGTTTCTTGGCACCCTCATCGCCGCCCGCCTGCTTTGGCTGGGCACGGTCCACGGCCTCGACCTGCTGCTCAACAAACCCGATTCCGAAGCCACCCGCCTGCCGGTGTTCCGGGCCCGCGCCAAATCCTACAGCCCGCTGCTCAAACTTCTGGTACAGCTCTGCATCGGGGTAATGGTGGTGGTGCTCATCCTGGAAGGCTGGGGCGTCAGCGTGCTGCCCTGGCTGATGGCCAATCCGCTCAGCGTCGTCCTCATCTCGGCTGCCATTTCCATCATCATCACCATCGCCATCGCGCTGCTGCTATGGGAAGTCGCCAACGCCTACCTCACCGCCCGCATCGACCGCCTCTCCGCCAGCGGCCGCATCCGCCAGGCCTCGCGTCTGCACACGCTGCTGCCGATGCTCAAAGCCACCATCGGCGTCTCCATCGGGCTGGTCGCGGGGCTGATCAGCCTGTCCAAAATTGGCGTCAACGCCGCCCCCCTGCTGGCCGGCGCCGGCGTGCTCGGCATCGCCATCGGCTTTGGTTCCCAAAAACTGGTGCAGGACATCATCACCGGCCTCTTTCTGCTGCTCGAAGACGCCATGCAGGTAGGTGACACCATCTCGCTCGCCGGCATGACCGGCACGGTCGAGCGCCTCTCGATCCGCACTATCCGCCTGCGCGGCGGCGACGGCTCGCTCAACATCATTCCCTTCTCCGCCGTCACCACCGTCACCAACATGACCCGCGACTTCGGCTACGCCCAAATCTCCATCCAGGTCGCCTACGATGAAGACCTCCCCCGCGTGTATGCCGTGATGACCGACATCGCCAAAACCATGCGTGCCGAACCACGCTGGGGCGCTATGATGCGCGATGATTTACAACTCTTCGGCCTCGATGCCTTCGGCGCTTCCGCCCTCGTCATCACCGGCCAGATCCGCACCGGTCCCGGCCAGCATTGGGCCGTGCGCCGCGAATATTATGCCCGTCTGAAACAACGCTTCGAAGACGAGCATATTGAAATGCCCTACTACACCTATATGCGCTCTGATGCGCTAGCCAGCCTGCCGCCCAAACCGCAAAAACAAATCGAGGCTGGACCACCAGGTGATCCAGCCCCGAAATCGACGCCGTAAGCGCTTACTTCATATTCGCAACCGTCGTGCTTTCCATATCATGCGCAATTCCCGTCAACACCTGCGGGTTTTTCGCCTTGATGATAAAGAACCAGGCCGCACCTACCAGCATGTAAGCCGCAAACGCATACGGGAAGTAATTATACGGGGCCGCCGGCACCGGATAAACGCTGCCCACCAGCGAGAGGAACATCAACGCCGCGCCGAGTCCACCGATCACGATATCCCCCACCTTCAACTCGCCGGTCTTCTTCAGGAAAAACGGCGCACTGACAGACACCAGCAAATACACAATAATAAACCCAAACGACGCCAGCGTGCCGTACCAGCCAAACGTGTCAGTCTCATTCGGGTGGCTTGCAAAGGCACAGCACACCAGCACGTTCAAAATCGCACCCAGGGTGAGCGCAAAAAACGGGGTCTTGCGCTTGTCATGCACAATGCCCATCGAGCTATGCACAAACTGATACCGCCCGAGCGAGAACAGCATCCGCCCAAACGCATTCAATGAGGCCAGGGCACAGGCAAACGAACTGATAGTGGCGCCAAAATACACCGGTGCCGTCATCCATTTGCCAATCGCGTTGGTAATATCGCCCAACGGCGCCGCGCTGTTCCCGAGCTTGGTAGCGTCATCGCCAAAGCCTTGGGTAATGACGTAGGTGGTGATGACAAAAAAGAAGCCCGAAAAAATCGCGGTCGATAAAATTGCCCTCGGGATCGTCACCTTCGGGTTGCGCGTTTCCTTGCCCAACGAGGCCGCGCTCTCAAATCCCACGAAGGAGAAAATCGCAAACACAATCGCCTGCGCAATTGAGCCAAAGCTTGAACCCTGCAAGGTGATTTGTTTCATATCCGGCTGGAACCCGTAATGCGACATTGTCACCACCACCACCGCCGCAATAATCAATACCGAAATCACTTCCAGCGTGAGACCGATGCGCGATGAAATCCGGATATCACGTGTCGCGAACAACCAAATCGCCAGGGAGATCACAATATACAACACAAAATTCGGCGGCGCGAAGTTAATCCCGAGCGAACTGAAAAACGTCTTGATGAACAATGACGTGGATACCGTCAGCGCCATCGCGGTGAAAATATACGCCGCCAGCATCGCCCACCCGGCCAGCATCCCGTAGGAAGGTCCAAGGCTGCGCGAAATATAAATGAAGTAGGAGCCCGCCGCCGGAATCCGCCCGGCCAGCTTGGCAATGCTCAACGCCACAATCACCAGCGCAACCGTGGCAATGACATAAACCAGCCAAGAGGCCGTGCCCGCCATCCCGGCCACCACTGCCACCGCCAGAGCCGGTGTTAGGGTAGGCGAGACATTGGCAACTGATTGCCCCAGCGCCTCAAAAAACGACAGACTATCCTTGCGTAGCTCCGACATAAAAATTCCCCGTGGTGATTTGGAAAAATCACCGCGCGCCTGCGTAGTCCCTGCGAATCACCGATTGTCCGGCGAAATTTTTTGCGTCAGAATAAACCGTGACAGTGGTTTCCTGTTGCTTATGAAAGTTTCCTTAAGGGTATATTTTGTAATTTGCAAGCAATTTTTTTTCTTGTCAGTACGCCTTACCTACCGCCCCACATCCACCAGCACCCGCCGCCGCGCCGGCCTGCGTTTCAACGGCATCACCGCCTGCACATCCTTGGTGGCCTCAATAATCGTCAATCCGGCAAATTGCGGCAGCAGCGCCTGCCCGGCCCGTTCCAGCACATCAAACGCGCGCAGATTCGCCCGCCACTGTAGCGGCAGCGCAAACAAAGCCGGCTGCTGCCGCTCCACGGTAAAAAACAACCCTTCCAACAGCCGCACCAACTGGCCCTGGCTGTAGGGCTGCCCATGCCCAAACGGCGTGCTCTCGGCATAGGCCCACATACCGCGCCGGTTCGGCACAATAATCACCATCCGCCCGTCATCCTTCAGCAACCGCCAGGCCTCGCGCAATGTCCGCCTCGCGTTGTCGGCCTGCTCCAGCCCATGCACCAGCAAAATCCGGTCAAACGACAAATCCGCAAACGGCAGCGCCTCCTCCTCGGCGCAGCACGCCAATGAAGCCCGCCCTTCCGGCCACGCCCGGCACCCCATATGCGCGGGCGAGAGCGCAATACAGCGGGCTGACTGCTCGCGCCACAACTGCAGATACGGCCCCACATAGCCCAGCCCCAGCACCGAAAGCCCGGCGCACCCCGGCCAGATATCCAGCAAAATCTGCCGCAGCAGCTTCGCCGTCATCCCTCCCAAGGGCGTTTCATAAAATGCCGCCGCATCTCGCGCATCAATCGCCATGCGCCCTATATATCACCAAACCTCGCAAGGAGCACCCAACGTGACAGTGACCGCCACCGCCATCCCCATGCTGACCGACAATTATTCCTGGCTGCTGCGGGATACCGCCACCGGCACCATCGGCATCGTCGACCCCGCTGAGGCCGCCCCCGCCATCGCCGCCATTGAAGCCGCGGGCGGCAGGCTCGACTGCATTTTCATCACCCACCATCACGGCGACCATATCGACGGCATCCCCGCCCTGGTGGAGCGCTACCACCCCAAAATCATCGGCAACGCCGCCGACGCCCACCGCCTGCCCAAACTCGACATCGCGGTGCGTGAGGGCGATCTCGTAACCTTCGGCGCCGTCCAGGCCCAGGTGTTCGACACGCCTGGCCACACCATCGGCCACATCGCCTATTATTTCCCTGATGACGGCATCCTGCTCCCCGGCGATACGTTATTCTCTCTCGGCTGCGGCCGCTTATTCGAGGGCACCGCCGCCGACATGTTCGGGGCCTTACAAAAATTTGAGCCCCTGCCGGACGCCACTTTGGTCTGCGCCGGCCATGAATACACCGCCTCAAACGCCAAATTTGCCCTCGCCCAGGACCCCAGCAACCAAGCCCTGCAAGCCCGCGCCGCCGAAATCACCGCCTTACGCGCCGCGGGCCAACCTACTTTGCCCGTCACACTCGGCCAGGAACGCGCCACCAACCCCTTCCTGCGCGCCGAAACCGCCCAAGCCTTCGCTACCTTACGCAAAGCCAAGGACAACTTCTAACAACACGCTTTCTTCGCCATTCCCGCGCCAGCGGGAACCCTCCCACCACCGCAGCCACCACCACGCCCGTCACACGGGCGGGGGTT
>NCFD01000121.1 GCA_002281005.1 Acidocella sp. 35-58-6
GCTACCGCCGACTTCAACGCGCGGCACTGGAATTTCCCGCAAACCGGCCGCATCCGCCCTGGCGATGAGCAACACTACGCCATGCTTACCCAATTGCTCATCGCGACCTACAATCCCTACAAGCCCGCCGTGCTGAACTGGCCGAAGCTGGAGCCGGAAGCGCTGGCCCGCATCACCTCACTGCCCATCTGGGATATTGCGGTACAAACCGAGATCAAGGCCAGTATGCGCATTGAGGCCTTCGCCGCCACCATCCGCGACCCCGCTTTGAAGGCCGCGCTGCTGCACATGGCTTCCGAGGAAGCCCGCCATAAGGATGTGCTCTCCCGGCTGGTGGCCGCCTATGACATCCCGCTCAAGCCCGACGAAGTTTACCAAGCCCCGCGCGATGCCGAATGGGCCTTCATGGTGACAGGCTACAGTGAATGTGTGGATAGTTTTTTCGCTTACGGGCTGTTCGAAATGGCGCGTCGCTCCGGCTATTTCCCGCCCGAGTTGGTAGAAACCTTCGAGCCGGTGGTGCAGGAGGAAGGCCGCCATATTTTGTTTTTCACCAACTGGATCGCCTGGCACAAAGCCAAAATGCCACTCTGGCGGCGGCCCTACTTCGCACTCAAAACCGCCGCTGTCTGGATGTTTTTAGTCTATGAGCGCCTCGGCATCGCCAAGGATGTGGACGGCCTGGCCGACGGCGATGCCAACTTCACCGTTAATGGCTCGAAAGCCCTGGCCGACGAGATGGACCCCGCCACCCTCATCGATATTTGCCTTGAGGAGGATAAAAAGCGCATGTCCGGCTATGACCCTCGTTTGCTCCGCCCCACCACCATGCCCCGGCTGGCCCGCTTTGCCCGCCTGTTTATCCGCCCCAAAAAACGCCCTGCCTGAGTTGGTTATTTAGTTGAAAAAATCCGCCCGCCTGCTTCCGGCCATCTTTGCGCTGGCCGGACTCGCCGTTGTCACCGGTCTGGTGATCTATTTTGGTGCCGGGGATGTGCTGCGTGCCCTCACCTCAGTGAAACTATCCGGTTTTGCCGCTTATATCGGCGCCCAGCTTGGCATCGTGCTGGGGCTGGCTTTGTGCTGGCGGATGCTGTTGCGCAGCCGCAGCCGCGGCAGCTTCCCGCTGCTGGTCTGGGGGCGGCTGGTGCGCGATGCTACCGGCGAGTTCCTGCCCTTTAGCCAGGTCGGCGGCTTTCTTCTGGGTGCCAGGGTCATCACCCTGGCAGGGGTCACGGTGCCGGATGCCATTGCCTCCACCATCGGCGATGTCACCACCGAGTTCCTGGCCGAGCTGGTATTTATCGGCGTTGGCCTGCTGGTGCTCGCCCATCTTGCCCCCTCCAGTAACTTGCTGGTGCCGGTGGCCATTGGGCTGTGCGTTGCCGTGGTGATGGCGGTGGGGCTGATCCTGGTACAACGCGGCGGCGGCGGTAAAATATTCCGCGCCATCGCTGAACGCCTGGCCGGCGCTTCCGGCGAGGGTGCGATCATGCACATGGACCGGCTGCAGCAATCGCTGGACAACATCTACACCCGCCACGACCGCCTGGCCTTGTCAGCCTTTTTCCATTTAATCTGCTGGTTCGGCACCGCCACCGCCTCGTTTGTGGGGTTTCATGCGCTGGGTGTACCGCTATCCTTCACCGACGCCATTGCCATCGAATCCATGCTGCACGCCATTATGGCACTGGCCTTTTTCGTCCCCGGCCGGGTCGGCATCCAGGAGGGCGCTTACACACTGCTGGCTGGAATATTCGGGGTTCCGCCTGATATCGCGCTCTCGCTCTCACTACTGCGCCGCGCGCGCGATTTTGTCATTGCCGTACCGGTGCTCCTGGCCTGGCAAATGGTGGAGGCCAAGCGCCTGCATAAAACCGCCGCACCTGATTTGAACATTTAACACTTCCCACCCTTTTCGCGCCCCCGCCAGACGTGCCAAAATATAGCTCATTCAAAGGAACCTTGGTCATGTCACTCTTCGGTTGGATTATCCTTGGCATCATTGCCGGCTGGATCGGCAGTCATATCGTCGATAACGGCGGCAAAGGCCCGCTGCTGGACATGGTGCTTGGCATTGTCGGCGCCCTGGTTGGTGGCGAGATTTTTAGCGCCTTGGGTGCCCATTCGGTCACGGGCCTCAACCTCTACAGCCTGTTCGTCGCCGTCATCGGCTCGGTGGTGGTGCTGGTGATCTATCACGCCGCCATGGGCCGCCGCCGGTTATAGCCCGTTTGCAAATAGCCAGCGCCGCTATCTTCACAAACCGGTTGCAATAACGTCAAAGCATGGACCCATGAGGTCCAGCCGCAACCGTAAAATCCTGATCACCTCCAGCGCTGGGCTGGCGCAACGCGTGGTGCAGTTGCTCTCCACGCTCATTACGCTGCCACTGGTGCTGCATAGCCTTGGGGTGGCGGACTTTGGCGTCTGGGCGGCGGCAAGTTCGCTCGCCTGGCTCTCGGCACTGCTGGATTTCGGGCTGGGCAGCGCCCTGGTCACACTGATCCCGCAAAGCCTTGGGCGCGGCGATGCCAGCCTCTCACGCGACTATATCACCGCCGCTCTGTATGGCGGCACGGCGATGGCCTTGTTGCTCGTCATTACCGGGATGTTCGGCCTTGCCATCCACACCCCAGCCGGGAACGCCGCTCCCTTCATCATCGCCGCCGCAGCAATTGTAGTGAATATTCCGCTCGGCATCGGCGGCGCCATCTGGCTAGGCCTGCAAAAAGGCTACATCGGCAATGGCTGGCAGATTGTGCAAATTGTGCTCACGACGGTACTGCTCATCATCGCCGCCGCCGCGCATGCTGGTGTCACTGTCA
Source organism: Acidocella sp. 35-58-6 (assembly GCA_002281005.1). Classification (GTDB taxonomy): domain Bacteria; phylum Pseudomonadota; class Alphaproteobacteria; order Acetobacterales; family Acetobacteraceae; genus Acidocella. Next base: position 2,829 of record NCFD01000121.1, read on the forward strand.
TGACCGCCGCCACCTATGGTGGGCTGCTGCTGAGCAACGCCGCTACCCTGGCGCACGCTTTGCTGGGCCACCCCGCCGCCCGCCCTTACCGGCGGCTCAGCGCCCCAGCGCTGCGTGCGGTGCTGGCGCAAGGCAGCCAGATGTTTGCCATCACCGTTGCGGCCTACTGCGCCTATGCGTTCGACAATATTCTCGCTTTGGCTTGGCTCGGCCCGCTCGCCTCCGCCCAGATGGCGATTAGCCTACGGGTCTGCACCACCGCCACCGGCATTTTGGGCACCCTTACCATACCGTTCTGGCCCGGCTTTGCCGACGCGATCGCCGCACAGGATCACCACTGGCTGAAACAAACCCTGCGCAACGGCACGCTCGGCACCGCCACCCTGGCGCTGGTGGGCTCCGGCTGTCTCATCGTGGCGGGCGCGCCTGCCTTACGCTGGTGGCTGCACCAGGACTTCAACTTCACCCCGGCCTTGCTATGGATGATGGCGGCCTGGATTACGCTTGGCACCTTGCCGCAGATGCCCGGCCTATTGCTGAATGCGGTCTCACAATTGCGGCCACAAATCATCATCCTCAGCACCGCCGCCCTCCTTGGCTTCGGCGTGAAATACCTCGCCGCGCCAACATTCGGCGTGATCGGCATTCTCGCAGTACCACCGCTGATGGCAGCCCTCATTATCAACCCGGCATACTTCTGGCTTGCCTCGCGCTGGCTCACCCGGCACACTCAAACCCACATCGCAACAAAGGCGGCCCCCTGACCCATGCCCTATGTCAGCATCATCACGCCCTGCTACAACGAAGCCCTGAACATTGAGGAACTGCACGCCCGCGTGGCCGCCGCCATGCAAAAAATGCCAGACTACACCTACGAGCATATTTTTATCGACAATGCCTCCACTGATTACACCGCCGCCATTCTCAAGCGCATTGCCACCACCGACAAACATGTAAAACTCATCGTCAACGCCCGCAACTTCGGCCATATCCGCTCGCCGATGCACGCGCTGCTGCAAGCCAAAGGTGACGCCGTCATCAGCATCGTCGCCGACCTGCAGGACCCGCCCGAAATGATCCCCGCCATGATTGAAAAATGGCAGGAGGGCTATGCCATGGTGGTGTGCACCAAGCGCTCCTCGGAAGAAGACCCCATGATGTTCTGGCTGCGTAAAACCTATTACGCGATGGTGGAAAAACTCTCCTCCATCACCACCATTCAAAATTTCACCGGCTTTGGCCTGTATGACCGCAAAGTGGTGGAAGCCGTGCGCGCCTTCGACGACCCATACCCGTATTTTCGCGGCATGGTGGCTGAGATCGGCTTACCGACATATTTCATGCCGTACGACCAACCAGTGCGCCGGCGCGGCATCACCAGCAATAATTTCTATGCGCTGTACGACATGGCGATGCTGGGCATCATCAACCTCTCCAAAGTGCCGCTGCGTTTAGTGACCGCTTTGGGCTTCATCTCCGCCTGCCTCTCCTTGCTGGCCGGACTAAGCTACCTTGGCTACAAAATCATCTACTGGCACCAATTCAACGCCGGCATCGCCCCCTTGGTCATCGGGTTATTCTTCCTGGGCTCCGTACAATTGGTCTCACTGGGCATCATCGGCGAGTATGTAGGCGCAATTCATACCCACGTGCAGAAGCGCCCGTACGTGATCGAGCGCGAACGGGTGGGGTTTTGAATGACAGATCGGATAATACCAGGCCCGTATAGTCAAAACTGTCTAGCCTGCAACGCATCGAAATTAAAACGCGACTGGAGTGTTATGTCCTCCTTTTTCGCGTTGCGCGCCTGCGGGTCACCGCCCAGCGTCATAGCCCTCATAACGTGCGAAGTGTGTGGTACGCGATATTTCAACCACATGCTCACCAGCGAACAACTTTGCAAATTTTATGCGGGATATCGCGACGAGACCTATGTGCAACAGCGGCAACAATTTGAACCCGGCTACACCGCAATTTTTAACGCCTCCTTAGGTGGTGATGCCGGGATGACCGAGCGCCGTGCCGTTTTGGCGCACGCGCTGGCAGTGCATTGCCCCAATGTGGAATTCGCGTCGGTTCTCGACCACGGCGGCGACCGCGGCCAAATGCTGCGCGACCTCAAAGCCTCCCGCAAGGCCGTTTACGATGTGTCGCAGGCAGCACCCGACCCAGGAGTTGAAAGCCTGTCTGCCAGCCAAGTGCATGCGGCGCCCTGGACGCTAATCCTTAGCTGCCATGTGCTTGAGCATCTCATCTCTCCTGATGATTATCTACATGATTTAATTGCCTGCGGTGATGAAGCCAGCATCTTTTTCTTCGAAATTCCCTATGAACCAGCAAAGACTACGTTCTTGAATCAGACATATTTTCAAAAAGTATGGCTAAAATTTCTCATTAGAAATTCTAAATTATTGACAAAATTTGACC
>NCFD01000122.1 GCA_002281005.1 Acidocella sp. 35-58-6
CCAGCAGGTCCTCGATATATTTTGGGTTTAAGGTGCGGGTACGGATTTCGAGGGCGACCTGTTCGTTCAAGGTACGCACCTTGCCTTCGCCGCGGGTTTGATCACCGATGTACAAAGCCGGTTTTTTGTCACTTCCCTTAATAGCGCTGATGGCACGGGTGAGGCCGCCGAGACCATCGAAATAATGGTCAACACTGGTCACACCAAGCTCGAGTGATTCGAGATTTTGGTAGGCGGCTTCAACGGTGCCAAGCACCTGCGCCAACACGGCGTCACTGCGGGCGGGCTTGCCGTCAACGCCATAGGCGAAGCCTTTGCGGCTCATGTAGGCGCGGCCTAGCTCATCCTCGTTTTCCCAAGCGCCAGATTCAATGAGGTTGTTGACGTTGGCGCCGTAATTGCCCTCCTGGTTACTGAACACCCGCAAGGCGGCGTCTTCAACGGTGCCGCCATTAAGTCTCATGAATTCCAGCGCGTGTTTGCGGATAAAATTCTGCGCCACCGGTTCATCGGCACGGGCGGCAAGCAGCGCGGCTTGCGCGAGTAGCTTGGTTTGAATCGGCAGCAAATCGCGGAAGATGCCGGATAAGGTTACAATAACATCGACACGCGGCCTCCCGAGTTTTTCTAAGGGTACCAATTCAGCGCCGCATAGCCGGCCATAGCCGTCGCGGCGGGGGGCTGCACCCATTAACCACAGTGCCTGCGCCAATGGGCCACCTTCGGATTTTAAATTATCGCTGCCCCACAGCAGCAGTGCGACAGTTTCGGGCAGGCCGTTGCCTTCGGCGGCGTGCCGCGCGAGCAGTAATTCTGCTTGCCGGGCACCGTCCTGCACAGCAAACGCGGTAGGCATACGGAAGGGGTCAAACCCGTACAGATTACGTCCGGTTGGCAAAATGGCTGGTGTGCGCAACAGGTCTCCACCGGGAGCGGGGCGGATGTAGCGGCCATCAAGGGCGGTGATAATCCCGGGCAGTTCGGTGTCGGCGGCCATCAGAGCGCTCACACGCTCACGCTCCTGAGGGTCAATAATACCAGCAGCATCCATCACGCGGGCGCGGGCGGCTTCATTGGGGGGAGCCCCCACCACATGCAGCCCTTCCGGGATCAATGTGTATTCGAGTTCCAGCAAGGTGGTGGCCAACTTGTTCATGGTGGCGCTGGCATCGTGCCCCCAGGCTGGGGCGGCGGCACAGAGGTCAAGCGCACTGGCTTGTGCTTGCACCAGTTCGATCAAGGCGGTGGCTTCAGACTCGGGGGTATCGGGTCCAATGGCGCGGGCACGCTCCAGGCTGGCCTTTAATTCAACGAGACCCTTATACAGCCCAGCGGACCCGACCGGCGGGGTTAGATGGCTGATGAGTGTGGCCAGACCGCGGCGCTTCGCCAGCATGCCCTCTGAGGGGTTATTGGCAGCGTAGAGGTAGAAGTTTGGCAAATGGCCGATCAAGCGGTCCGGCCAGCATTTGGCGGAGAGCCCAGCCTGTTTGCCGGGCATAAATTCCAACGCGCCGTGAGTGCCGAAATGCAATACCGCATCAACATCAAAATCATCGGCGAGGAAGCGATAGAAAGCACTGAAGGCGTGGGTGGGGGCAAAGCCGCCTTCAAACAGCAGGCGCATCGGGTCGCCCTCGTAGCCGAAGGCTGGTTGCACACCGACAAATACATTGCCCAGTTGTACACCCATTACAAATATCGAGGCGCCATCGGAGAGTTGCCGCCCGGGTGCCGGGCCCCAGACTTTCTCGATCTCGGCTAAATATGGTTCGCGGCGGATATGCGTATCGCGCGGAATTTTAGCGCCGACATTGGCAGGTGTGCCATATTGCGCGCTGTTGCCTTGCAAGATCATGGCGCGCAGGCTGTCAACATCGTCCGGTACATCCACCGTGTATCCGGCAGCCTGCATGGCTTTGAGCGTATTATGTAACGAGGCGAACACCGAGAGATAGGCGGCGGTGCCGGTGGCGCCGGCATTGGGCGGAAAGTTGAATAAAATGATCCCGATTTTGCGCTCGGCACGCTCGCATTTGCGTAACCGGATTAATCGCGCGACTCGCGCCGCCAGTTTGGCCGCGCGTTCGGGGTGAACGCACATGCTGCGTTGTTCGAGCGGCGTGCCAACCCGGCGGCGGCCACCGAAGATCATCGGCATTGACGCGCCGTCAAGTTCGGGCAGGGCGATCATCAATGTCGCTTCTACCGGGGTTAGGCCACGGACGTCGGCTTCCCAATCTTCGAGGGTTTGAAATTCCAGCGGTACGGCGCCGATGTAGGGAACATCGAGCGCGGCCAGGGTGACTTCAGCAGCAGCCGAATCGTTGTAGGCGGGGCCTCCGACTAATGAGAATCCGGTAAGCGAGACAACAGCATCGACAATGGCTTTGCCGTTCTGGATAAAATATGTCTCGACGACAGCGCGCTGGTCGAGCCCGGTTGCGAAAATTGGGATGGTGTTGAAGCCGGCCACTTCAAGAGCGTTGATCACGCCATCATAATGTGCGCAATCCTCGGCCAGCAGGTAGGAGCGCAGCAGCAAAACCCCCACGGTGCCCTTCGCATGACTGCAGCGCGGAATTTCAGAAATTTGAGTCACAATCCGGCCAGCGGCACGCGGATGATAAAGCCCCATGTCGGGGTATTGGATGGGCTCGGCTACTGGTTTGGCCATTTGAAAATTTCGGCGTGGCCCATTTGCATATTTCCCGACCATCATGCGTATCATGCTCTCAATATTCACAGCCGAGCCGGCCAGCCAATATTGCATGCCGAGAAAATAAATCCGCAAATCCTGCGCAGTACCAGGAATGAAGCGCAATAGTTTAGGCAGGTTGCGCAGTAATTTCATCTGGCTTTCACCGGCTGAAATTTTGGCCGAGCCCGCCTTTTTACCACGCAGCCTTTTCAGCATCGCCAGCGCGCCACCGGGCTCGTTTGCCATATCGAGTTTGCCGAACCGGGTTTGACGCACAATGTCGGCGGCTGAAAGGGCGCAGAATATGGCATCACAATTCATCCGCCGTGCCGCCAGTTGCGTTGCCACCAGACGAACATGCTCATCGAGAAACAGCATGGTGCAGATGATGATATCGGCTTTGGCGATAGCCTCATGGCAGGCTGCCAGAGCGGTTTTATCGCTGCCAAACTGGTCGGCAGAATGCAGTTCGATGTGCAGGCCAGGCCATTGTTTTTTGAGTTTTGTTTCCGCCACGGCCAAAGCGCCCGCCAAATGGCTATCCATGGTGATGATGGCAAGGTTGAGCCCGGTATTCCAGGCTTTGGACGTATCGAGAGGCATGGTCTGCTCCTCCGCTTATGCGGCTGAAGTGAGGCTAGCGCTGCCTTTCAACGACTGTCAATAATAACTTACGTCAATTTATATTGACACATATTGCCAGTCTGGGCGATGCTCGGATCAGGCAGGAGGAACCTGATGACCGACCAGATTTTTGATGTGGTGGTGGTTGGCGGCGGCCCGGCGGGCGCCATTGCAGCCGAGACTTTGGCCAAGGCCGGCCGGCGGGTGCTGCTGTTGGATAAAGCCGGGCGGATTAAGCCTTGCGGTGGCGCGGTGCCGCCGCGTTTGATCAGAGATTTCAAAATACCGGAGCATTTAATTGTTGCCCATGCCACAGGGGCGAAAATATTTGCGCCCTCCGGGCGGGCGGAAATGATGCCGATTGATGATGGCGGTTATGTCGGCATGGTGGACCGCGATGTATTTGATGAGTATTTGCGTAACCGGGCGGCGGCGGCGGGAGCGGTGCGCGAGACCGGTTGTTTTGTGAAAATATCGCGGGACAACCCAGGCTTTGCCAGCGTGCATTACCGGCCCGGCAAGCATGACTTAAGCACCTCAGTGATCCATACCCGGTTGGTTATCGGCGCCGACGGCGCGGTGTCTGCGGTGGCGCGACAGGAAGTGAAAGACGGCACTAAAACCAAACATGTGTTCGCCTATCATGAAATTATCCGCACGCCAGCGGCACCTGGCGGTGATTGGGATGCAAAGCGTTGCGACATTTATTATCAGGGCGCTGTCTCACCGGATTTTTACGGATGGGTGTTTCCCCATGGTGACACCGCCAGCATTGGCACCGGCAGTGCCCGCAAGGGCTTTGCTTTGCGCGAGGCGGTGGGTGAGTTGCGCGAGGCGGCGGGGCTAAGTGGTGCTGAAACATTGCGTCGGGAAGGCGCTCCTCTGCCGATTCGTCCTCTGAAACGCTGGGATAATGGCCGCGACGTGATTTTGGCCGGTGATGCCGCCGGGGTGGTGGCGCCAGCCTCGGGTGAGGGAATTTATTACGCCATGTTAGGCGGTGAAATGGCGGCGCAGGCGGCCGAAGCGTGCCTTGCCACCGGCGATGTAAAAGCACTGGCGCAGGCGCGGAGACGTTTTATGCGGGCGCACGGGCAGGTGTTCTGGGTGCTGGGCTTCATGCAGAATTTTTGGTACGCCAATGACAAACGCCGCGAACGGTTTGTGCGTATTTGCGGCGACAAGGATGTGCAGTCCTTAACCTGGCAGGCTTACATGAATAAGGCGCTGGTTTATGCCAAGCCAACCGCGCATTTGAAAATTTTCCTCAAAAACATGGCGCACCTTACCGGGCTGGCGCGCGCCTAATCACGCAACAGCGCCAGTAAGGCGGCGACCGTGGCGCCGGGCGCCTCCTGCGGGATGTTGTGCCCCACACCTTGCAGTACCCGCTGTTCATAGGGGCCGGAGAATTGGCCAATATCGCGGGCCGGGGGCGGGCCCGGATGCAAGGTATCATCGGCACCCCATAATGAGATCGTGGGGACGCTGATAACAGGTTGTTTCGTCAGGGCGTGTTCAATGTCTGCCAAAGCTGGGTCGCCGGCTGCGAAACCGAAGCGATGCTGGTAGGAGTGGACAACAACATCGACAAAATCAGGATTTTCAAAGGCGGCTGCCATGCGCTCGTAAGTGGTCGGGTCAAACGTCCAGCCTGGGGACCATTGCTGACAAAGATACTTGCCAATGGCGGACCGGTTTGAGGTAAGCCCCGCGTGGCCGCGCGGGCCATGGAAATAATACTGGTACCATAACCGGTGTTCGGCCTCGGGGCTGAGGGGCATTGCCGCCGCTGGAATATCCTGGATCGCATAGCCAAGGGCAGTTACCAGGCAGCGCACGCGCTCGGGCCACAAGGCCGCCACCACGCAGGCACCGCGTCCACCCCAGTCGAAGCCCATCAAAGCGGCGTTAT
>NCFD01000123.1 GCA_002281005.1 Acidocella sp. 35-58-6
TCGCCAGCATTTGGTGCTTCACACTCCGCCTACCGTGGCAATGTGGCGCGGACCTCTTCCTACGCCACCTGCTGGACGCTGACGCAGCCTCCAACACGCTCTCATGGCGATGGGTCGCCGGGCTGCAAACGCGCGGTAAGCATTATGTGGCGCGAGCAGAAAATATCGCCCGCTACACCCGCGGGCGCTTCAACCCGGTGGGCGAACTTAATGAGACGCCCGCCCCATTACCATCAACGACGCCTGAGCCGCCAAAACCTGCGCCCCGGCCTTCGGCGCCTTTGTCAGGCGATGTTGCGTTACTGCTCCATGAGGATGATTTGCTGCCCGAAACCCTGCCCATGGGCTGCTCTCGGGTGGTTGCCATTGGCGGTCTCGCGGTACCTGCCGGCCGTTCACCCTCGGGTTGCTCGCTGCTCACAACTGAATGGACCAACGGCGCTTTGGCGGATGGGCTTTGGCGGGCTGCACACCACTTCAATGCCCCCGCGCAGTCCATTACCGACATTGCCGCTTGGGCGGAGGCAACAGCTTGCGAGGTCGTGGTCACACCGTATGCACCAGCCGGATGGACCGCCGACCGGCTGGTTATCATTGAGGATCAGCTAGCCGCTCGCGGCATCAGGTTGCACCGCATTCTCCGTCCTTGGGACCAGGACCGATGGCCGCACGCTACAGGCGGCTTTTTCGCGTTCTCAGCGTCGGTCTCTCACCTAGAAACCGTGGCAGGCAGCGCACCGGACGCCTAAAAGTCAGGTTAAAAGCCGCTCCAGATACTTGACCGCTGCAAAGAATGACCCAACAATAATTACATAATGGGGCTAAGCTAAATGTTCAAAACTAGTTTGGTCCCATAGGCTATGAATAAACAATATATGGGCTGCAGGCATAGGCGGGGTTTGTATTTTGGCTCCATCGCGGCGTTGTGACCCACTAATCCGATAGGGGGCTATCCGTGGCACAGGCAGACCGAACAACTGATGCTTTGCCATCGAGATCCGGCACGGCATACCGGGGCGAGTCAAATTTATGCTCATTGGTTTATCGCAGCCGTGCCAAAATAACGCTCTCAGATTACGAGCTTTATGAACTGGTCCAGGCTGCCCAGCGCCGCAACGCCGCAGAGTCCATCACCGGCCTGATGCTGTATGACGAGGGGCGGTTCTACCAATGGCTTGAGGGACCCGCAGAAAATGTCGCCGGGCTGATGCGTTCAATCAGCGCTGACCACCGTCACACGGATATTGAAATTCTCAGTGACAAGCCCGCAACCCAGCGTCAGTTCGGCGACTGGAAGATGCGACTGGCAACACGCGGCATCCGATCGATGCATTCGATAAATAATGTTGTCATCCCCACCGTCACAACACTAAGCGACATTCACCGTTATCCAGAACGTACACCGGGATTGCTCGCTGATATGTCAACGGCCACAACGGCCGCTCATAGCCCTGGCCTCGCGAACTTGCCGCTGAAAGGTCCGGCTGGTTCGATCCTCAAGGATATCTTGGTGACGGTCGTGCTGCCCGAACTGCTGGTCAGGCATGCTGGGGAGAGCCGCAAAACCCCCTGGCCGATCGATCACCGTGCTCGTGCGCTGGCGGATCTACTGATCGGGTCCGACACCGAGGCCGCTACGGACCTGCTACGCACATTACAGGATAGCGAGGGCGCGATCCGGCATCTCTATGAAAACCTGATCGAGCCGGCGGCCCGCCGCTTGGGCGATTTATGGGGCGCAGATTTGTGCAGTGAACTGGATGTGACGCTTGGCCTCAGCCAGCTCCATCGCGCTGTCAGGCTGTTGAACGAAGAGATGCTGCAACCCACCATCCCCAAAGGGATGTTTCTTCCCGCAGTTCTCATAGTACCTGAGCCCGGCGAAGCGCACATGCTGAATTCGGTACTAGATTCCGACGCGCTCGGAAGCATCGGATGGGACCCTCTGACAGAATTTCCTGCCACGGACGAGGCCTTACAGGATCTCATCGCGGGCACATGGTTTGACGCACTTGATCTCTCGCTTAGCCCGGCATTCCGGCGTGAAAATTGGCTTCCCCGTGTGACTCATACAATTGCTCTGGCCCGGCACGCCTCGCGCAACCCGGCGCTGGTGGTGGTGGTTGGTGGCCGGATTTTTGCCGAGGATACGACAGCAGGTTCACGCGTGGGCGCGGACAACATCAGCACCACCGCACTCAGCACGGCTCACGTAATTCAAGAGGAACTCAATAAAAAGAAAAATGGGTGACTATCAGCCACCGGTCAGCATCCGATCAACTCAGACCAGAAAATAACATCATGTAACCAGTCACATGACCTATGGAGAGATGATCGTCATCCACGTCACGCCGCCACCGAGCCCGTTCAGTTTTCATTAAATGAGGTCTGACGACGAGGTTGGATTTTACCACCGCATGCCTCATATCACCTCAAAATTTATCCCGCCGCACCCGCGCAATCTGGGACTCACCTTATTCTGATCGGAGCAGACCATGGATTATGTAAAACTCGGCCGCACCGGCCTCGACGTGTCAGGTATCTGGCTCGGCTGCATGAGCTACGGCGTCTCCGATCGCGGCTCCCACGCCTGGACACTGAGCGAGGAACAAAGCCGTCCCTTCATCCGCCACGCGCTGGAAGCCGGAATTAACGTGTTCGATACAGCCAATGTTTATTCCGACGGCACCAGTGAGGAAATCGTTGGCCGCGCGCTGAAGGATTTCGCCCGCCGCGAGGAGGTGGTGATCGCCACCAAGGTGCATGGACGGATGCATCAGGGGCCAAATGGCGCCGGCCTATCGCGCCGGGCGATCATGCAGGAGATTGATGCCAGCCTGCGGCGCCTCGGGACTGATTATGTTGATTTGTATCAGATCCATCGTTGGGATTACGACACACCGATCGAGGAAACGCTCGAGGCGCTGCACGACGTGGTGAAGGCCGGCAAGGCCCGCTATATCGGCGCTTCCTCAATGTTCGCCTGGCAGTTCGCACAGGCGCTCGCGGTCGCCGAGCGGCATGGCTGGACCCGCTTCGTCAGTATGCAGAATTACGTCAATTTGCTGTACCGGGAGGAGGAGCGCGAAATGCTGCCGCTCTGCCGCGCCGAAGGAATTGGCGTTGTGCCGTGGAGCCCGCTTGCCCGCGGCCGCTTAACCCGCAACTGGGACGAAGCCAGTGCACGCTCGGAGACCGACGAGTTCGGCAAGAGCCTCTATAAAAACACTGGCGATGCCGACCGCAAAATCGTTGATGTTGTTGCCGCGATTGCCGCAGCGCGCGGAGTTCCGCGGGCACAGGTCGCCCTGGCATGGGTGCTAAACAAACCAGGAATTACCGCGCCTATCATCGGCGCCACCAAGCTCGCACATCTCGCTGACGCGATCGCCGCGACCAAACTCACTCTGACCGACGACGAAGTCGCCCGGCTTGAAGCTCCCTACGTACCGCATGCGGTGGTGGGTTTTTCCTGACCACCGCATGACAGCCTGCACTGCCTCACATCATATTGCCGAAGTCGCTCCCGCCCATCGGGTATAAATACCGGCTTGCCGTTTGCGTGGCCACATTCGCCGCCGGTACCGGCGGGAAATGCGCCAGCAGGCGCAAGGTGGTATCCGGCCCCTTGGTGAATTCAGCTCCCCCCAGCGCCAGCCGTGCGCCAGCCGGGTCGTTGCATTTGATCGCCTGTGCGGCCCCCACCAACCCGTCGATTACATCCTGACAATCAGCATCGGGCGCTACCCCCAAAACCACCCGCACCTTTGCCCGGGCGTCCAGCATCTGCATCTTCGCCAGACTATCCATGCCGGTCCAGCGTCCACCTGTTGCAAACTGCCCAGCCATGGCCTCCAGCGATGCAATTGCCAGCGCCATATCAGCCGGCTCGCCCTGCATTGCACCGGGATGCGCGAATGCATAAGTCGCCGCATTCATTGCCGCGATCACCGGGTCTTCGCCCACCACCGAATCACCAAACGCATCAGTCGGCAAACTACCGACCTCACGCGCCGGCAGGTCGCTGTTGAACCCCTGCATCCCAGCGCAGCTGGTCAACACCAATGCTGCAATAATTATTATTCGCCGTTTCATCACCTCAACCATATGGGTGCCTTACCCGCATTGGTGAATGTCCGCTCCCAAAATTTTTAACTAAAAGGCCACGCCCCTCCGCCTTGGTTCCTGTGGACACGACCACGAGTGTCTCAGATCATCAATCTTCTTCACTATGTCAGCGTCAAAGACCGCGCATAGAACTTTGGCGATAGCCCGGTGGCACGCTTGAAGCCGGTGCTGAAAGCGCTGACCGACTGATAACCGGCGATTTCCGCAATCTCTACCATCGGCTTGTTGGAAGATGCCAAAGCCTCTTTGGCAAGGGTCATGCGCCAGTTAGCGAGGTAGTCGATGGGCGACAAGCCGACCAAAAGGGTGAAGCGAGCGGCAAATGCTGAGCGCGACATACCAACAGCATTGGCGAGTGCGGCAACTGTCCATGGACGTTGGGCGTCTTCGTGCATCACGCGCAAAGCCTTGCCGATTTTTGCATCAGCAAGGCCCGTCAACAGGCCTTTATCCGCGCCTTGCATGGAAGCTGGGCGGTAGCGCAAAGCCTCGATCAACAGAACCTCCAGCAAGCGGTCAAGCACCAGCGATCTGCCTGGCCGGTTACTCAGCGCTTCATCACCCAACGCCGAGAGCAATGCGCTCAGGCTGCCCATGAGGGGATCAGCCCCGCGCACATGCACGATGGGCAGCATCAGGCTGGCGACAAGGTCAGCATTAGCTGGCGCGAAGGTAAAGCTGCCCGCGATGAAACGGGCGGTCGTGGCACCTGGTCCTGCGGGCAACAGCAAAGCCGGGTCAGCAATCGCTGCCTTAAAATCCACCGGCGTAGCACCCTTGCTCCCTACCATGCTCCAGGGCGGTGGTGCGGCCATAAGCATGAAATCGCCCGCTGCCAGGTCGAAGCCATGACCGTCATCGCGCTCAACGCGGGCCGTCCCCTCAATCATCTGGCCGAATACGACAACGCCGGCCGGCAAAAAGCGAATTGCCCACGCATCTTGGGCTTCAATCACCCGCCAGAACACGGCTTGCGGCTTGAGCAGGATAACAATCTGCGAAAACGGATCCATTTTGGACTCTTGATAAATGAATATGGAGTTTTGATTATATATAATCCCAAAAAATTTCAATAAAAAAAGTCATCGGCG
>NCFD01000124.1 GCA_002281005.1 Acidocella sp. 35-58-6
AGTATAGAAAAAACCTTCTATTATATAGGCTGGTTGTATGAAAATTTACTCCGAATGCTTACAGGCTGTTAGGCTTTCTACTACGGCCTGAGCGATTTTAATGCCGTCAACGCCGGCGGAGAGAATACCACCGGCGTACCCGGCACCCTCGCCCGCAGGAAACAGGCCGGTGGTGTTGAGGCTTTGCAGGTTTTTGCCACGGGTGATGCGAATCGGGGACGACGTGCGGGTTTCAACGCCGGTCAGCACCGCGTCATGCCGCGCAAAACCACGAATTTGCCGATCAAACGCCGGAAGTGCCTCACGGATGGCAGCGATCGCATAATCCGGCAGCGTGGAGGCAAGGTCGGTGGGGGTGACGCCGGGTTTATAGGAGGGGATCACGTCGCCCAGCGCCTTGGAGGGGCGGCCCGCGATAAAGTCGCCGACCAATTGGCCAGGAGCGGCGTAGCTGCTGCCGCCCGCGACATAGGCGGCGGACTCCCATTGGCGTTGGAAGGCAACGCCGGCCAAAATATCGCCTGGGTAATCGGCGGGGGTAATGCCGACCACGATACCCGCGTTGGCGTTGCGCTCGTTGCGGGAATATTGGCTCATGCCGTTGGTGACCACCCGGCCTGGCTCCGAGGTGGCGGCAACCACCGTGCCGCCTGGGCACATGCAGAAGCTATACACCGAGCGGCCATTGGCGGCATGGTGAACGAGTTTATAGTCGGCGGCCCCCAAAATAGGGTTGCCCGCGAAGGCGCCGAAGCGGTGCGCATCGATCATCGATTGCGGATGCTCAATGCGAAAGCCCACCGAGAACGGCTTGGGTTCAATGAACACGCCGCGTGCCAGCAGCATCTCGAACGTGTCGCGGGCACTATGGCCGATGGCGAGAACCACATGGTCAGCTTCGATATACTCACCGGTTTGCAGATGCACGCCGCGCATCTGGCGGGAGGCGTCGATCTCGATGTCGGTGACTTTGGCGTTGAAACGATAGTCGCCGCCGAGGGCTTCAATGCTCGCCCGCATGGTCTCCACCATGCCGACCAGCCGGAAGGTGCCGATATGGGGTTTGCTGACGTAGAGAATTTCCTCCGGAGCCCCGGCTTTGACGAATTCGGTAAGCACTTTGCGGCCCAAATGCTGCGGGTCTTTGATCTGGCTGTAGAGCTTGCCATCCGAGAAGGTCCCTGCCCCGCCCTCGCCGAATTGCACATTGCTCTCAGGGTTGAGGATGGATTTACGCCACAGGCCCCAGGTGTCCTTGGTACGTTCGCGCACCAATTTGCCGCGCTCCAGAATGATCGGGCGCAGGCCCATCTGCGCCAGTATGAGGGCGGCGAAAATGCCGCACGGGCCGGTGCCGATAACCACCGGGCGGTGCGCGGGGGGCGGCGGTGTTGGAAGGAATTTGTAATTGGTATCCGGCGTGGGGCCGATATCGGGGCCGGCATTGATGGTGGCACCAGCGGCGATGTTGGCATCGATGGTGTAAACCAGCGTGATGCTGGATTTTTTACGGGCATCGAAGGCGCGGCGGAAGATACTGAAATCGAGCAGTTGCTCGTCATGAATACCCAAGCGTGCGCGTATGGCGGCGCGTAGGGCGGCGGCGTCATGGGTTAGTGGCAGCGTTAATCCGGTAATACGCAGCATGGTCAACCGGAGGTAGAAGATTTAGAAGCAAGCATGGGCGTCCTCATACGCCTGCTGCAAGGATCGTCCAACCGGTGGAACATGGCGTCATCATTGATATGCGCTGCCTGCAAACGAACCCGCAAGCGCCGGGCCGGACGGTAGTGGTGCTGGCGCGGCAGATGGGCCTGGTGGTCGGGATCATCGACCCTGACCTGCCGCCTCTGGATGCTGAGTTACTGGCGTTGCTCGACCGGGTGCGGGTGAATGCGTATCTGCCTGATATCAGCGGGGTATTCATCAATCTCGCCGCTTTGGGGCCAGACCAGCTTTTCATCGCGCGGCTGTTGTTACGGTCTGATATTCAAAAAATCGCGGTGCGCGGCGGGCCGAGCACAACCGGCCTGAATGGCGCCATCAGCCGTGTGTGGCTGGCGCGGTATGACAGGCTGACCAGTCCGCAAGCATTTCATGGCCAGTTTAATCAGGCAGTTTTACGAAGCGGCGCGAAACACAAACCGCAAATCGCACTGCTCACCCCCCTACCCCCGGCGCGTTCCGGCGTGGCGGATTATGTGGCGGTGATGCTCTTGGCCTTAAGGGAATTTGCCGAGGTGACGGTATTTTCACCGCAAGGGGATTTACCAGTTTCCGCTCTGGCGCATCTGGCCGGCCGGTTTGACCGGGTGGTGGCCGTGATTGGAAATTCCGCGGCGCATCATGGGGAAATTTTTGAGCTGTTGGTGCGTTATGGCGGCGCCTGTATTTGCCATGATGCGCGGTTACTGGGGCTTTATACCCAGCAACGCGGGCCAGCCGGCACCGCGCAAGTGGCTTCATGCGAGTTGGGCCGGGTGGTGAGCGTGAACGAAATTCACGCCTGGAGCCTTCATGAAACGCAACGCGAGGCAAACTTTCTCGATCAAGTGGCGGTTGCCGCCAGCCCGTTGATTCTGCATGCGCGTCACAGTGTGGATGCCTTGGCCAAACGCGGCCTTAGCGCACGGCATCTGCCGTTTGCGATCTACCGCCCGTGGAATGATGCCACATTATCAGCCGTGCAGAAGCAAGCGGCGCGGCAGCGTTTGGGATGGCCGGAGGACGTGAAGCTGATCATCAGCCTAGGGTTCATCAACCCCACCAAGGGAATTGGCGCGGCGTTGCAGGCCATGGCATTGTTACTGAAACAAAATATAGCGGCGCGGCTGATATGGGTGGGCGAAACGCACTGCGACTTAGCACCGTGGCGAGATTTGGCGAATTCATTGGATCTTCAAAATACTGTTAGCTGGCTTGACGAATTTATTGATGAAGCCGCCTACCGCGATTACATTTTGGCTGCTGATGCCGGGTTACAATTGCGCACCGCGGGACGCGGCAATATTTCAGGTGCGTTGCAAGATTGTATCGCCGCCGGATTACCCTCCGTTGCGAATGAGGATTTAGCCGATAATCTGGCAGCGCCCGATTATATCCTGCGAGTGCCTGACACCTTGCCACCGATGGCGATTGCCGCATCGCTGCTGGCTATTTTGACGAACCGGCCTGCAACCGAGGCCGCGCGGGCCGCCTACATAGCGCAGCACAACATGCAAACCTACGCCAAGCACCTGTGCAACTTGCTTGACCTTTGCTGACATAGTGGGGCTGACATAGTGGCAATTCACTCGGAGGGTTTATGGTCCTCATTATGAATTGCCAGCGTCAGCAGCGCGGCTTCCATACTTTTCGCCACAGCCTGAAGCTGGTCCATCGCCTCCAATTTGGCTTTGACAGACGCCAGTTCCCGCAAAATATCGCCCACCAAAAACATCCTTATCCGGAGGGCGAAATTTTTAAGCATAGCGGCGTAAATCGAGTGTACGCGGGTATTCAGGCCCTTGCACGGGTTTTGGTTCCGCCATTGGGCCTGGCGTGTGGCCGATGCCGAAGAAGCGCGAGCGGCGGCGGGCTTCGGCAGAGTTGGCATTAACCGGGAAATCATCATAAGCGCGGCCGCCAGGGTGCGCGACATGGTGTGTCATGCCGCCAATGCTGCGGCCCGACCATTTATCATAGACGTCAAACACCAGCGGCACCTGGGCGCCGATGGTGGGGTGCAATGCCGAGTATGGCTGCCACGCTTTGAAGCGCACACCCGCCACATATTCGCCGGGTACTTCGGTCCGTTGCAGCGGCAGTGAGGCACCGTTGCATGAAAGCGTGTAGCGCTCATCAACCCAGCCGGAGACTTTGGTCTGCAAGCGTTCCGCCGAGCTATCGACGTAGCGGGCGGTGCCGCTGGAAGTTTGCTCCTCACCCAGCACATGCCAGGGCTCCAGCGCGTGGCGCAGTTCCACCTTCATATCACGCACCGCAATTTCGCCGACCTGCGGAAAGCGGAATTCAATATGGGGAGCAAACCATTCCGGGTTCAACGGAAAGCCCAACGTTTCAAGCTCCGCCAAAGCATCCTTGAAGTTGGCTTCGGCATAATGCGGCAACAGAAATTCATCATGCAGGCGGGTGTCCCAGCGGATCAGCCGGCGCTCATAGGGTTTCTCCCAGAAGGCGGCGATGGCGCTGCGCATGAGAAGCACTTGCGCGGCCGACATTTCAGCGTGCGGCGGCATCTCAAAGGCGCGGAATTCCACCAGGCCACGACGGCCGGAGGCTGAATTCGGGTCGTACATTTTGTCGATGCAGAATTCAGTTCGGTGCGTATTGCCGGTCATGTCGGCAAAAATATTGCGAAACAGACGGTCCACCATCCAGGGCGGGGTGTTGCTCTGGCGCGAGACCTGCTGAAACGCGATTTCCAACTCGTTCAGGGAGTCCTGCCGGGCTTCATCGATCCGCGGATGCTGGCTCGAGGGGCCAATGAACAAACCGCTGAACAAAAAGCTGAGCGAAGGGTGATTATGCCAGAACCCGACCATAGATTTCAGCAAATCGGGCCGCCGCAGGAACGGGCTGTCAGCCGGTGTGGCACCGCCCATCACCACATGGTTGCCGCCGCCGGTGCCGACATGACGGCCATCGAGCATGAATTTCTCAGCCGATAATCCAACCTCGCGCGCCACCTCATAAAGCTGTGTCGAGCGCTCGACGATTTCAGCCCAGCTATGGGCCGGGTGGATGTTGGCTTCGATCACGCCAGGATCGGGGGTGACGGAGAAGTTCAAAATCCGATCATCTTCCGGCGGCAAATAGCCTTCCAAAATAACTTTGCGGCCAAATTCCTCGGCAGTGTCCTCGATGGCGGCGGTCAGTTCCAGCCAATCCTCGGCGGCGTACAAAGGCGGGTAGAACACATGGATAATGCCATCGCGGGCTTCCACCGCCAAAGCGGTGCGCACCAAGCCGGGTTCTTCCTTGCCGACAACCGGCGCATCCTGCGGTACCGGGCGAAAACCCTCGATTGAGGAGCCGGGTGCGGCGGTGCGCAGGCGCTTGAATTCGAATTTTTTCGGCAACTCCTCACGCGGGGCGAAGGGGTCAATTTCCGCTTCGATCTCGATATGGTCGGGGTCAGCCCAGGGCAGACTTTCCAGCGGCAGGCGTAACCCGATGGGGCTATCACCCGGCACCAGGAACATCACG
>NCFD01000125.1 GCA_002281005.1 Acidocella sp. 35-58-6
CACCCGAATCATCATCGCGGATGTCTCGATGAGCCTCGATAACGTGCTGGCGGTGGCGGGTGCCGCGCATGGCCACCCAGCGCTGCTGGTTGCGGGCCTGATCGTCTCGGTCGCGTTGATGGGCTTTGCCGCCACCCTGGTTGCACGATTATTACAGCGCTTCCGCTGGCTGACCTGGGTTGGGCTCTCAATCGTCCTATATGTATCCTTAACCATGATCTACCAAGGCTCCTTTGAGGTTCTTCATCACGCTGTGCTGCCGGCATGAGCAATGCTGCGCTGCATCAAAACGGGGATGTTCTGGCGTTCTCGGGCGACCTGGTGGCGAAGAATGTGGGGGGCATATGGAAATCATCGATCGCCGCCGCCAAGCGAGCCCAGGCCGCTACCCTCACCATTGATATCTCAGGCTGTCCCGTGATCGACACCGCCGGTGCGACCTTGCTGCTGACCATGGAGCGGACGCATGGCGGGGACATGCACCTGCAAGGGGCTGAAACGCAGGGTACGGCGCTGCTCGCGCAGTTGCGTAAAATCATTCCGCCACCTCTCACCCGCCAGGAGGAACAGCGCGCCGCCCGTGAAGCCGCCCGCGAGGCGAGGGCGCCGACAGCGCTGGAAAACCTTAAAATCCGGATTGCGTTTTTTGGTGAAACCATCGTTGCTTTACTGGCTTTACCGGCAAAATTGCGGTACCTGCGTGGCTCGAATTTTGCCCACATCGCCGATAATGCCGGCCTCAAAGCTTTGCCGCTGGTGGTGATGCTGGGCTTTCTCATCGGGATGATTCTAGCCTTCCAGTCAGCCATCCCCATGCAGCAATTCGGCGCGGATTTGTATGTGGCTGATCTAGTGGCATTGTCCTTGTTCCGCGAACTTGGTCCGCTGCTGGTGTCGGTGATCCTGGCAGGGCGCACCGGCTCGGCGTTTGCGGCGGAACTAGGCACCATGCAGGTAAATGAGGAAATCGCCGCCCTCACCACAATGGGGATCGACCCCGAAACGATGCTGGTGCTGCCGCGCGTGGCGGCGGCCGTGCTGGTGATGCCGGCCCTGGTGGTGGCGATGGATGTTTCAGGTCTCATTGGCATGGGCGTGGTGCTGATGGTGTTTGGCTTCCCCGCGTCTGCGATCATCGGGCAAATTACGTTTGCTGCCGGACCATCGGATTTTCTGCTAGGTCTGTTCAAGGCCATGGTGTTCGCCGCCGCTGTCGCCATGATCGGCTGTCGCTCGGGCCTGACCGCTGGCAATGGCCCACGCGCGGTGGGTGAGGCTGCTACCTCAGCCGTGGTCGGCGGCATCGTGGCCACCGTGCTGCTCGATGGTTTATTTGCCGTGCTGTTTTACCGGTTGGGCCTATAATGGCCTGCATCATTCAGGTTGATGATGTTGCACAACAGTTTGGTGACCGGGTAATTTTTAAAAATGTCAGCTTTACTGTGGACGAACGAGAAATTTTCGTTATCCTGGGTGGCTCGGGCTGCGGCAAATCAACCTTGCTCAAACAAATGATCGGCCTGCTCCCCCCAAAAGCGGGCCGGATCAGCGTTTGCGGTCATGATGTCACGACTGAAACTGAAGCGGTCCGGCGCAACATCGGCGTGATGTTTCAATCAGGTGCTTTATTCGGTTCGATGAATTTGCTCGACAACGTAACATTGGCAATGGCTGTATTCACCGACCTCCCCGCCGCGGCGCGTAATGAGATTGCCCGGATGAAACTTGCCATGGTGGGGCTGACCGATGCGGCGCTTCGTCTTCCCGCTGAAATTTCCGGTGGTATGGCGAAGCGAGCTGCTATCGCCCGCGCCCTGGCGCTCGACCCGCCGGTATTGTTTCTCGACGAGCCTTCCGCCGGGTTAGACCCGATCACATCAGCGGGTCTTGATGAGCTGATCCTTGAGTTGCGTGAAACACTGGGTGCTACTTTTGTCGTTGTAACGCACGAGTTGCAATCAATTCTTGCGATATCAGACCGTTGCGTGATGCTGGACCGCGAAGCTCAGGGGATGATTGCGATGGGCAAGCCAAAAGACCTGCAAGCCCATTCCGACATCCAAATGGTACGGGCGTTTTTTAACCGGGAGAGTGTGTGATGGATAATAAACGAGCCGCATTCCGGGTCGGGCTATTCACGCTGGCGGGCATCGCATCGCTCCTGGCGCTGGTGTTTTTTCTCTCCGGGTCCGCACTGCATCCGGGCATTCCGTTCGAAACCTATTTCCAGGAGTCGGTGCAAGGGCTTGATGTCGGTACTGAGGTGAAATTTCGTGGTGTGACAATTGGGAAGGTCACTGATGTCGGGTTGGTAACCGCTGAATATCCGCCGGACAATATTAAGGATGAAAATCAAAAGGTTTACCAACTGGTGGTGGTGCGGTTTCGGGTTGATCCGAAAAAGCTCGGCCATGTCGATGATATTCAACAAGCCGTCAACCGCGGCTTGCGGGTACAAATAGCACCGCAAGGCATCACCGGGCTGGCTTACGTGGAGCTGAGCTTCGTGAACCCGCAACAATATCCGGTCACGCCAGTTCCGTGGACACCTGATAGTACGGTCATCCCCTCAATGCCCAGCACGCTGACCCAGGTGCAGGATGCCATTGAAAATCTGATGTCGTCATTAAGCAAGGTCGATGCTGGAAAAATTGTGACGCAGTTCAGTGATTTACTTGCGACGCTGGACCAAGAGGTGACCAGTGGTGATGCGCATCAGGCCATTGCCAACGCCAATATATTGCTCAACAATTTGAATACCGCCGTTAATAAAGCTGACTTACCGGCGACCTCAGCATCGATACGTAATTTGGCGGGGGGACCACAAACAACCCAGATCCTCGCGCAACTCAACCAAACCACAGCACAGCTCAGCAAGGTCAGCGCCGAGCTTCCGGCTTTGGTGGCGCAGAGCCAGGCCACCATCAATCAAGCCGATGAAACCACCGCCGACCTGCAAGCCTCCCTTGGTCCGATTTTGCAGGATTTGAAAACCACCACAGCCAATCTGCGCGAACTTACCGATAGCCTGAAACACAACCCAGCACAGGTGCTTGATGGTGCCGCCCCCCCGCCGGAAGGAGATCATTGATGCGACGCCGCCTGATACTCACAGCCCCGATATTGCTGGCCGGATGTGGCTCGCTGTTACCTGCGCAAAAATACGTGCCGCAGGTCAACTGGCCATTGCAGCCGGCACCCCCTACGGTGAATCCACCCAACCCATATGGGCCGGTTCTCCTGGTGCGTGACCTTGCTGCAGGGCCTGGGCTGCAGGCGCAGGGGTTACAAACATTGCGTGCCGATGGCAGCTTGAATATTGCCTACTACAACCGCTGGGCCGTGGAACCGGCAGACGCCGCCACCGCCGCCTTGACGACCTGGGCTGAGGCGAGTGGCGTATTTTCGGCTGTGGTGGGCACCGGCACGCGCCTGACTCCGAAATTGATTGTTGAAGGGGAACTCACGGAGTTTGTCGCTGATCTCGCAACCAGTCAGGCGCGGGCGGTGTTAACTTTGGTGGTGATAGCCAACAGCGACAGCCTGACCGCTAAGTCTCACCCGCTCGCCCAGCAACGCATCATCGGTACCGCGCCGCTGCACGGCAGTGATGCCTCGGCAGAAGTTGCGGCATTGCAAGCCGCCTTGGCAAATGCGCTCACCCAGGCTGTGAGCTTGCTGACGCGGTTTGCCTGACCGCACCAATCAAGCCATTAGCGACGCGCCAGATACGCAGCACCGCCCAGCAGGGTGACGGGCAATACCGCGCCCGCCAAAATCGCTGCAGGCGAATGCAACAAGGCCACCGCCACAAAAATACACACCCCTGCAACGCCGAGCGTGTATTTGTCGCCGAACAATGTTTTGATGAAACCCTGCATTATACCACTCCCGATGCCGCAGATTTAAAACGATAGAGCCGGATAAGCGCGAGACCACCGAGGGCGTAAAACGCAAATAACGCCAATAAGGATGCATCCCCGAGCGGCCATTGATAGCCGAGCGATTCCAAAACCCAGTACGTACCGAAGCTCAAAATACCTGAACCAACAGTAAATTTAATGGTATTTTCAGGGACTTTGGCAAGTGGCTTACGCGCCAGAATGCCAGCGACGCATACCACAAGCAGGGCGACGGCAGCAGCCAGTGAGGCCGCCACTGTATGATGCGTCTGCACGCCCAACGCCACCACAATCAGCCAAACCTCCAGCCCTTCAAGGAGCATACCGTTAAATGCGATCCACCAGGCAGCCCGAGCCTCATGAATATCGGCGCGGGCTCGTAACCCGGCAAATTCAGCATCTTCATCATGGAGTTTTTTCAATCCGGCGCCTCGGGCGATGGCTTTTCCCAACCAGCGAACGCCAAACAAGGTGAGAAATACCCCGATGATAAACTGCAAGATAGTTAGGTCGTGAATCATGGTCAGGATCAAGCTGCCAATGGTGGTCAGCACAGCAAGCAGCAGCAACGCGGAGCCAGCCGCTCCCAGTGCCCGGGGCCAGCCAATGGAAAGTGCCACGGCCAGCACGATTGTATAAGCCTCCACCCATTCAACGGTAGCGGTTAGGTAAGTGGCAATCAGTGCGCCCATCATGGGAGTTTGTCTCCAGGTTCAGGAAATACAAATAGTTTTTCCGGGTTGATCGTAATATGGCCGGGGCCAGTTGGTACCACCTCTGGCTCAAAGCTGACCAGCGGGCGGGACACGCCGGCCACTTG
This sequence comes from Acidocella sp. 35-58-6, assembly GCA_002281005.1. Taxonomy (GTDB): domain Bacteria; phylum Pseudomonadota; class Alphaproteobacteria; order Acetobacterales; family Acetobacteraceae; genus Acidocella. The sequence goes on from NCFD01000125.1 coordinate 4,723, forward strand.
CCAGCGTACCCTGAAGCGGCCTGCATCGAAATGCACTGACATCGCTTCGGCAGGAATACCTCTACCATGGGCGGCCTGTTGAATCCCGCCTTCACGCCAAAATAAACGGACGCGCGGGCTGTTGATGTTGCGGTCAACGGGGATGAGCGTCCCAGCGATATCCAGGAATTTTTCAACAGCATTGGAAGTGACCGCGATGGATACGCCGCCGGCGGCCCCGGTGAAGCGTGCGATGTAGGCTGAAGCGGGAGCGTGCCATAAATCCTGGGGTGCGCCTTGTTGGCGGATCACACCGTGTTCCAGCACAGCAACGTGGTCGGCCATGTGCCAGCAATCTTCCGGGTCGTGGCTGACCAGCAAAGCTGAAATTCCGGCATCGCGGACAGTTTCCAGCAATTCCTCGCGCAATTTATCGCGGGTCTCCATATCAAGGCTGGAAAGTGGTTCATCAAGCAATAGCAAATTGG
>NCFD01000126.1 GCA_002281005.1 Acidocella sp. 35-58-6
ATTGATCAGAATCGGCGGGCAATGCCGATGTACAGATGCACGTCCGGCGCATCGCGGTTCAGACCGAACTCGCTGCCGACATCAAGCTGGGCGTTGCGCCCGACCATGATGCCCATTGCAGCGCCGGCGATCGCCTGCGTGGAAGCGCCATCGGGATCGTCATCCCGCAGCACTGCCGCTTCGATGGCCAGGGTGGCGCCGTTCATTGGCGCAATGCTAACTCCACCTGCAGTACCATAGGCAAAATGACGGCCATGGCCGCTTTGGTTGACCGCTGCGTCGACTTCCGGTGTCAGCGCGACGCTGATCAGGTCGTTGATCGGCATGCTGAGTGGTACCTGAAGGCCCGCGCCCCAATCTCCCGCGCCGATCGCGCTTCCCCCCGTGGGCAGGATAACTGACGGAAGCAGCGCGACCGAGACTGCCTTGCCATCGGGGTCGATCAGGTTTCTTTTGATCCCCAGCGTGACATCGCCGGTACCCGACGCGCTGTCGATTGTACCGGCCTGACGATCGCGGGTTCGATTGCGGCCAAAGGGCGTCCAGCCGACGCGCAGTTCGGCATGCTCGGCGATGCCATAGCGCAGCAGAAGGTCACCGATCAGATAGCTATCGGTAATGTCATCCGGGGTGGCTTCATGGGTCCAGTCAGCGAACGACATTTCGGCGGTGAGATGGCCCGGTTCGACGGTGCAGAGCGGCGTATCGATACCGGGTCGATCCGGGCAGAAATCCCGCGCCGATGCGGGCTGCGCGACCGCAACGGCGATCAACAGGATGATCCAGCCGAGCCGTAATATGGGCCAATGCTTCATTGCTTTTGGGCCGCAATGGGCGGTCTGAAAACGGCTGCCTTGAGCCCGAGGAATAATCAGCCGCATCGCGGACCTCTTATGTCTGGTGGGGATCGATCGACATTCGAACAGTAAAAACCTACCCCAGCACCGCCGAAGCAATGCGCGCGCTTACCGTTCTGGGCAGCGGTGGCGTAGATGTAATTGGCGATATCGGACGAGCCGACAAAGCCGATGCCCATCACGCGTGGATCGTGCAGCAGGGCATCCACAGCAACTTTATCGCCGTTGACTACGTTGAAAATACCTGGTGGGCCACCGGCTTCAATGAACAGCTCCGCCAAACGCAGCGGGCATGAAGGGTCACGTTCGGATGGCTTGAGGATAAAGGCGTTGCCGCAGGCGATGGCGGGGGCAGCCTTCCAAAGCGGGATCATGGCCGGGAAGTTAAACGGGGTAATCCCGGCCACCACACCAAGTGGCTGGCGCATTGAGTACACATCGATGCCGGTACCGGCAGCGTCGGAGTATTCGCCCTTCAGCAGATGCGGGATGCCGATGGCGAATTCGAGCACTTCAACGCCGCGCTGAATATCACCCTTGGCATCGGGGATGGTTTTGCCGTGCTCGGATGAAATCATCCGGGCGAGTGGTTCCATATTGGCATTGATCAGGTCGAGGAACTTCATCAGCACGCGGGCACGGCGCTGCGGGTTGGTGGCGGCCCAGGCCGGTTGGGCGGCGGCGGCATTGGCGATAACGGCTTCAACTTCGGCAACGCTGGCCAACGGCACGTGGGCCTGAACGGCACCAGTGTTTGGGTCGAACACGTCAGCAAAACGGCCTGACTGGCCGGCTACGGATTTGCCGCCGATGAAATGGGTAAGTTCACGCATAATGAGCAAGTTCCTCGAAGTGGTTGTTCTTGGGCGGTATTAAGCATGGAAAAGGCTATCCGGCTAGCGCGGCCATGTGGAGCAACGCAAGTATGGTTTTAGGAACCATTTTGTTGAAAAGCCTATTCTTTTAAGGTTTTTTCCATCACGGCCGCGAGGCGTGGATTTTCGCTGGCGAGGCCCGCGACAACACCTTCACGGTCGGCTTTGGAGCGGTTCTGGTTGAGCTTGCGTTTGCCCTCGATACGCGAAATATGCAGCACCACGCCGACAATGCCCTTAAGTTGGGCGGCGATGTAATCATCCGGCGCATCACTCACCGCCCAAGGATGGGCCCGGGGTGTCTCGTAACGGTTGGTCAACCGGCTAACAATGCCGAGAATATCCTGTGCTTCACTGATAATTTCCAAACGGCCATATACATGCACGGCCTCGTAGTTCCAGGTCGGCACCACTTTGCCGTGCTCCTGTTTGGCGGCGTACCAGGAGGGGCTGACATAGCCGTCAGCGGCTACGAAAATTGCGAGCGATTCAGCTTTCGGGTCGAAGGCTTTCCAATGCTCATTGGCCTTGGCAAAATGGCCGATCAGTGTGTCGCCATGCAAAGTGAGCGGTAAATGGGTGGCCACCATCCGGGGGGCGTTGGCGGCATCCGCCATTATTGAGATCAGGACCGGCAGCGACGCCGCCTGCATGATGGCTTGCAATTCCTCGGGGCGGTCTTCGGCGAAAGCGGGAGGAATATACATGGCGGTGTCCGATCAGCGCGGCAGGGAGGTTTCGAATTTAATAATGCTGTCTGCAACGTCGCGCCAGCGCGGCTCCAGCATCATCATATGAGACATTTCATCAAACATGAGGGGCGTGGTTTTATAGGTTTTGGCCGTCACCGCCACCGCCTCCGGCGGCACCAGATGGTCTTGCCCGGCCCCCAGAACCAGCATTGGCGTGGTGATATGGCTGGCATCCTTGATGCCGCGGGTCATCATCGCTGCCACGGCGCGGTAACTCTCGGCTTGGATATTGCCCAGATACTGGTCCATCGAGCGGTCATCGGGCCCGCGTGAAAACATTTGATAGCGCAGATTATCCAGATCGCTGCTGCTGGAGGCGACGGTTTGCGAGATGCCGGCACGCAGCACGCTGAACGGCTGCGAGAGGAACGTTTTGAACAGTTGCGCAAAAATCGGCTTCGGCGAGGCAGAGGCCAGCAAAACCGCGCCGCGGGCGTTGTGTCTCGTTAAGTAGGTCTGGGTAACAAAGCCGCCCATCGAGTGTCCGACGATCAAAGGCCGATCCAAGCCATCGACCACGGTTTTGAGGTCGCGTGCGTAATCGCCGATGGAAAAGCTGTTAATCAGGGCAACGCCCTCGCTCTCGCCATGCCCGCGCAAATTGAAGGCGACGGCGTCATACCCTTGCGCTGCGAAATACGGCAGGAAAAACGGTTGCCAATACCAGTCCCAGCACCAGGCGCCGTGCAGGAACAGCACCGTGCCACGCCTGGTGCCGATCGCGGGCCGGGTGACGATTTGTAGTTTCATGGCCGGATCATACCGCAAACCGAAACAGGCGCCACAATACGCGCCCGTAATGGGTCAGCGATTAACGCTGGCCATGGCGGCGGCGGGGTAGCGGGTGCCGGCGGTAACACCGGGGGTGAACACGGCTGCCAGCTTGGCTAACTCGTCTGCGGTCAGGGTCACGTTAACCGCTTCAATGTTCTGGCTGAGATACTTGCGGCGCTTAGTACCGGGGATGGGCACAATGTCGTTCCCCTGCGCCATCACCCAGGCCAGAGCCACCTGCGCGGCGGTGATTTTTTTGGCGGCGGCGACGGCCTCGATGGCGGCAACCAGAGCGATGTTCTGAGTGAAATTCTCACCCTGGAAACGTGGATTGTTTTTACGGAAATCACCGTCCTGCAAATCCTCGGTGGATTTGAAGCTGCCGGTCAAAAAGCCCCGCCCAAGCGGGCTATAAGGCACAAAACCAATGCCAAGTTCGCGCAGAGTGGGAAGAATTTCAGCCTCCATATCACGGGTCCAGAGCGAATATTCGCTCTGCAAAGCGGTAATCGGGTGCACCGCGTGGGCCCGGCGGATGGTGGCGGCACTTGCCTCTGAGAGGCCCAGGTAGCGCACTTTGCCGGCCTTCACGAGCGAGGCCATGGCGCCCACGGTATCCTCGATCGGCACCGACGGGTCGACGCGGTGTTGATAATACAGGTCGATGACATCCAACCCGAGCCTTTGCAGCGAGAGGTCGCACGCTTTGATCACGTAATCCGGCTGACCATTGACGCCTCGCATCGCGCCGTCGGCACTGCGAATATTACCGAATTTGGTAGCGATAATGAGCTTGTCGCGCTGACCTTTGATGGCACCGCCCAACAGGACTTCATTGGCGCCGATGCCATACATGTCGGCGGTGTCGAAAAAATTGATCCCGGCATCGATGGCGGCCTGGATGGTGGCGACTGATTCCACATCATCGCGTCCGGCATAAAAATCTGACATGCCCATACAGCCCAGCCCGATTGCCGAGACTGTGAGCGCAGCCTTGTTGGAGCCGAGAGTGCGGTGCTGCATGTGCGTATCCTTCATAAATACTTACGATGACCGGGATATGGTTCGTCTCGGTTCATCCTACAACCCAAAGTGCGTGTCGTGCAGGTCAGATGGCAACGGAGGCAATGGCCCGGGCGTGGGCAAATTGCTCCGGCGGCAGATAGGCGCTCAAAATTTCATCTGGCGTCCCATCGGCCTTCACTTCGCCTTGGTCCATCCAGATCACCCGGTTACACCATTGCATGATGATGGTGGGCGCGTGCGATGACAGCACGAGAATTTCTGCCCCTCGTACCATGGTTTCTAGCCGGTGTTTGGCTTTGGTCATGAAGCTGGCATCGCCGGCGAGGATCCATTCATCCATCAGCAGAATTTGCGGTTTGATGGCAGTGGCGAGCGCGAAGCCCAGCCGGACGATCATGCCGGAGCTATAGGTGCGCACCGGCAATTCCAGAAATTGCTCAAGCTCCGAGAAGGCCGCGACATCAGCCAGCAAGCGGTCGATTTGAACCGGGTTCAGGCCGTTGAATAAGCCGCGCAACCGGATGTTTTCGCGTCCGGTCAGTTCCAGGTTCATCCCTTGGCCGGGATCCAGCAAGGCCGTAATTGTGCCACGGATGCTGATCTGGCCTTGCAAAGGCTCATAAATACCGGCCATGGTGCGCAGCAGGGTGGTTTTGCCAGCCCCGTTTGACCCAATTAAGCCAATTCGGTCGCCAGAGTTCAAAGACAGCGAAATATTACGTAGCGCTGAGACAAACGGCCGGTGTTTGGCATCTTCGCTAATCCGCTTGGCAGCCACCGCGAACATGGTCTTTTTCAGGCTGCGGCTATCAGCATGGTAGAGTGGAAATTCCACCGAGATATCCTGAATATCGATGGCCGCCATGGTCAGACCCAATACGCAACGCG
>NCFD01000127.1 GCA_002281005.1 Acidocella sp. 35-58-6
ACCGCGCCACCGAAGCCGAACCGGTCGCCCTGATCGAAGCCGCCCGCAAGGCCCTGGGGGATAAAACCCTGATCGTCGCTGGTGATATCAACAGCCCGGAACGCATCACCGCCGTCCGCGACGCCGGGGCCGACGCTTTCACCATCGGCTCCGCCGCCTTCAACCTATCCTTCTGTCCCGCCACCACCCTCACCGGCCAGCTGCAGGCCATTATGGCGTGCTTGGGGTAACACTTACGCCCGCGGCACCGAGCCGAGGCCGCTGAACGGTGTTGAGGGCGGTGTTGGTCCCTGGTTCATCGCCGGCACATTTAGCGCGATGGAGGCGCCTAGCGCGTTGGCCATGTCAGTCGGCACCAATATCGTCACGCCACGGTCTTTGTTCATATCATAAATCAACCCCATCTGGCGGATTTGCAACGCCACTGGGTTCTGGTGGTAAATCTGGCTGGCGGCGGCAATCTGTTCAGCAATTGCCACTTCCGCGCTCGCCAATGTCACGCGCGCTTGCTTTTCCTTCTCGGCCTGGGCGTTGCGGCTCATCGCATCATTCAGTTCCGGCGGAATTTTCACATCCCGGATTTCCACCGAAATTTCCCCGATGCCCCAGCCCGCAGATTTTTTGGTGATATATTCGCGCAACGTCGCATCCATTGCTTCGCGTTCCGAGAGAATATTGTTCAGCGTGGTTGAGCTGATCACCTCCCGCAAACTGGTTTGCGCCACCTGCGCGATCATGCCGCGATAATCGGTCAGCTCCGTGGCGGCGCGTTTTACATCCTGCACCCGCCAGAACATAATCGAATCCATCGTCACCGAAACCGCATCGGAGGTTAGCGTATCCTCGGCTGAAATACGCGTACTTTGGCGGCGCGTATCCACCGTTGCGTACACGGTCTCAATGGCGGGGATGAGAAAATACAAACCGGGTCCGCGAATCCCGGCGAAGCGGCCAAGCCGCAGCACCACGGCACGCTCCCATTCAGCCGCCGTGCGAAAGGTCAGCCCAAAAATCACACCGAGGAAGATAATCGCCAGCCCCGGTACTTGCAGGTCCAGAAGTTCGAACACCACCGCGCCAATGGCGACAATGATAAAAGCGATAACGGCAACCGCGCTATTCATGGCATGTTCCTTTATTTATTTCGCATCGGCACTATAGCCGAGCTTTTCATCTCCTGCACCGGCTCACCGTGCTGGTTCAGCGTTATCATTTGATTTGTAATAATTCCCCAGCCTGGCTTGCTGGTGCTGGCCCGCACTGCCAGCAATTCCACCCGTAGCCGCAAGGTGTCTCCGGGACGCACCGGTTTCAGCCATTTCAACGATTCAAACCCCAGCCCCACCGTGCCGGGTGCGGGCTGATAATGCCGCCCCGTCACCAGCAGCCGCATGGTCAGGCTGGCGGTGTGCCAGCCGCTGGCGATCAAGCCGCCGGTAATCCCTACCGCTGCCACCGGGTCCACATGCATCGGCTGAGGGTCAAACTGCTTGCCAAATTCAATGATGTCGGCCTCACTTACGGCCACCGGGCCAGCCTCGGTCACCTGGCCCACAACAAAATCTTCAAAATACATCGGCTCGATCATCGTCTCTCCCTCGCGGCACTAAGGCTTTACGGTTAGGATATGGGTATGAACACTGAGGTTTTACTACTGGCCTTGATTATCGTGGCGGTTCTGCTGGCGGCGGTACTGGCCTGGGCGTCCTGGCGGGCAGCCGATCAGTCGCCTGAGAAGCTGCGCCTGCTGCTGGAGCAGAACCTGGCCGCCAACCGCGCCGAGGCCGAGACCACCCGCATTATCCTGGCCGCCATGGAAGGCCGCCTCGCCGCCGCCATCCAGTCCGGCACCACCGAGGCGCTCTCGAAGGCGTTCGAGCAGATCAATACCGCCGTGCAGGCGGTCGCCTCCACCACTGACCAACTGCGCAAACAAGCCGCCGAGGACAACCAGAAAACGCTCGCCATGCTGGAAACCCGCCTGACCACCATCCAGACCTCGGTGAATGAAAAACTGCACGAGGCGGTCGAACAACAAATGACCAACAGTTTCGCCCGCGTGCTGGAGCAATTCGCGCAGGTGCAGCAGGCGATGGGTGAGGTGCAATCCGCCGCCGCCCAGATCGGCGATCTCAAACGGATATTCTCTAACGTCAAAACGCGGGGCGGCTGGGGCGAGGCGCAACTGGGCGCGATGCTGGAACAAGTGCTGCCGCCCGGCGCGTTCGAGCGTAATTTCGCGGTGCAGGAAGGCTCGCGCGAGCGGGTGGATTTTGCCATCCGTATGCCAGCCCGCAGCCTGCTATGGTTGGCGGTGGATAGTAAATTCCCCACCGAGGATTATGAGCGCCTGTTGCTGGCCGCCGAAACCGCCGACCTCGAGGCCGAGCGCGCCGCCCGCGACAACATCGCCGTCCGCATCCGCCTGGAAGCCAAAAAAATCCGCGAGAAATATATCTGCCCGCCTGATACCGTGGATTTTGGCGTGATGTATCTACCTAGCGACGGGTTGTTTGCCGAAGTCGCGCGTATTCCCAATTTGATTGACGAAATTCGGGTGCGCGAAAAAGTGATCATCCTGGGGCCAACCCTGTTGCCCGCCATGCTGCAGACCATTCATCTGGGCCATATCACGCTGGATTTGGAGAAACGCGCTGGCGAGATCGGCAAGCTCCTGGGCGCCACCCGCACCGAGATGACCAAGATGGACGATATTCTCGGCAAGCTGGCTGCCAATGCCTCGGCAATGTCCTCCAACATCGAGCGCGCCCGTACCCGCACCCGCGCCGTCAGCCGGGTGCTGCGCACTGTTGAGATGGTGGAATCCGGCCCTGCCCAGGTGATGCTCGGGCTGGACGCCGAAGACCCCGAGCCGCTTGCACAAGCGTAAAACCCAGCCGATATCACCCCTATGATCGTCTCTCTCCGCTACGGCTTGAACACCCTCGCCGCCGCCGCCCTGCTGCTGCTGTCAGCCTGCCATAAAGATTTATCGGACCAGGATGTCAGCATCCTGGGGCTGGTGCCGCCACTGGCAATCTCAATGCAGGATGTGACCACCAACAAGCCGGTCACCGCCGCCGACTTCCAGGGCAAAGTGACATTGCTGTATTTCGGCTATACCAACTGCCCGGACGTTTGCCCGTTCACGCTTGGCAATATTGATAAAATCCTCAAGCAGCTCGGGCCGCTGGCAAGTAATGTCACGGTACTGTTCGTGACCGTTGACCCCGACCGCGATACCCCGGCCACCTTGGCGCAATATGCCGCCTTGTTTGGCCCCAACGTGCAGGGGTTGCGCGGCACACCAGATGAACTTTACAGCCTGGCACGGCGCTACCGCGTGGTGTTCTCGGTCACCAAACCCACCGCCACCACGCCGTATCAGGTGACGCACTCGGCCGCGGTGTACGTGTTCAACGCCAAGGGTGACGCGCAATTCCTGATCTCAGGACTGGATACCGACAAGCCAGATATCGCGGGCATCACCGATGATCTGCGCGGCGTGATCAACCAGAACGCCCATGCCTCACTGCTGAGCTGGCTGGAAAACCTTACTTCAAGCTAGATAAATACCCGGCCACGGCATCGGTTTCAGCCGGACTGAGTGCCTGCGCGATATATTGCATCGAGGCATTGCCGCCCTCACCATTGGCAAATTGCGCGAGCGCGGATTTGATCACGCCCACGGCAAGTCCCGCCAGTTTCGGCGCGCCGATCGATGTATTACCGCCGGCATCAACCCCATGACAGGCCGCGCACGGCATTGCACCCGCACCATCACCGTGCAGGAATATCTGCTTTCCATCGAGGGAATCAGCAAAGGCCGGAGCGATTACCGTCATCGCCACGAGAGCGGCCATCCACACGCGTGACTTCATGGCGAACTCTGCGCTCCATATACCGGCAAGGTGGCCGAGACAGTGCTGCCATCCTGCAGGCTCAACGTCACTGGCACCGCATCGCCCAATTTCATTGTGGGCTGCATGCACATTAAATGATAACCGCCGGGAGCCAAAGTCACGCTGCCATGCGCCGGTACCGTGATACTCGGCACATCCATCATCATCGCCATACCGCTGGTATCGGTGCTTTTATGCAGCATCAGCATCCCGCAGGCAGGTGAGGCCGCGCCGGTGACAGTCACATCCGCCGCACCTGGGTTCTGCAATTCCATGTAAGCCGCTGCTGGAATGGATGGGAGTAAATACCGCATCCAGGGTTTCACCACGACCAATTCTGGTGGAGCGGCGTGTGCGGCTATCGGCAGCAAAAGCAAAATAGCCAGCAAAAATCTCATGCTTTCACCAACGGCTTCATCAGCCCCGCCACCAAATCAATATCCGCCTTGCCCTGCGCCAAGGTACCCAGAATATAATGGGCTTTACCCGAGGGCCCAAACCCGTACACCGCATCGCTATGGGTAATGCCCGCCACCGGGTCTGGCGCGTCGGCGCTGGTCACCGCGCTATATTCAACACCGTAACGTCTTGCCAGCGCCGCCAGTTGCGTATTGGTGCCACACAAGCCGTCAAACACCGGTGCCGGACCAAAATTCGTCATGTATTTTTTTAACACCATCGGCGTATCGTAAACCGGGTCGATGGTCACGAACAGCACCCGCAATTGCTGCCCAGCCGTCCCCATTTTACGCACCAACTTGGCGGCATTTTCCATGGTCAGCGGGCACGTGTCGGTGCAGCGGGTAAAACCGAAATATAAAATTGCCGGATGCCCGGCAAAATTTGCCGCTGTTACCGTAACACCCGTGGAGGCCAGGGTCATCTCAAACTGCAAATCCGGTAATTGCCCGGCGATGTCGGCATAGGCCGGGCCATCATCAGCCAGGGCAAACCCAGTTGGCCATATCGCCGCCGCCCCTGCTAAAATCAGTCCCTGCCGCCGCGTCAAACCACTCATCATATACTCCCATGGCAGTGGCACGAGACCGCCGCACCACTGCCATAGACTAAACCTTACCCTATAGGAAGGTTACTTCGTCACCCGTTGTTTGGGTCACTTCGTCACCAGTTATTTAGGTTACTTCGTCACCAGTTATTTAGGTTACTTCGTCACCAGCATCTGCGCCCGCGCCTCGCCGGCCGGGGCGGCCTTGGTGTGCAGGTTCACATAGGTTTTGCCAGCTTCCAGAATTTTCTCCTGCGCCT
>NCFD01000128.1 GCA_002281005.1 Acidocella sp. 35-58-6
GCATAACGCGTGGCAGCCGCCGCATCGTCAGCGGTGAAATCACCTAAATACGTGCCCCGGCCCGCCCCGGATATCAGCAACAATGGCGCAGCGCGGTCTGCCAGTAACCCCAGCGCCGCACTCACCCTGTCATCACCACCGGTCAGAACCACAATCCCGTCGGCATGCGGCAGTAGCAGGGGCGGCACCGCATGGGCGACGACTTCCACGAACACCATGAACCCCGCCAGCCAAAGTCCGGCAAACAGCAAAACACCCTGGCCCAGCCAGCGCCAAACCCATTGGCGGCGCCGGTCATAAAGCCGCCGCCGCCGCATTACTTCAGCCGCCGCAACCAGCCGCGCACTGTCTGCTGGGTCGTCACCCAGCCGATCGCCGCCGCCGCTAAGGGAATGGTGGGCAGCACCACCCACAATACCGGCGGCAGCACCGGCCACCCGGTATTGGCCACCACCCCGCTGAAAGGCGCTGCCAAATTGGCCAGCCCGAACAGCACGGGCAGTGCGCAGGCAGTGCCCAGCACCGAACCCACAGCCGTGAGCAAGGTCGCCCGCCTGGCGAAACGGTTGGCGATGTCAGAATCCAGCGCCCCCAGCCCGTGAATAATCTCCACCGCCTCGCGCCGCTGCGCCAAGCCCGCGCGGGTCGCCACCGCCACCACCGCCACCGCCACCAGCACCACAATTAACAGCACCGACAATGCCGAGGCCTGCAAACTAGCCGTCAGCGCCGCCACCCGGGCGGCCCAGCGCTCACCGGTTTCAGCCAGTGTTCCTGGTGCCACCGCATCCAGCGCCGCGCGCAACCCATCAGGCGAGCCAGCGCCCCCCCATTGCGCCGTGATCACCGCCGGCACGGGCATACCGAGCGATGCAACATCCCCTCCCAGCCACGGCCGCAACAAGGTGTTGATCTCGGCAGCGCTCAGCACATGCGGTGCCTGCACCTGCGGCGATTTTGCCAAAATTTCATACACCGCCTGTTCACGCGGCGTGCTGCTACCCACGGCATTATCGCCAGGCTCGGGCACCTGCACGGTTAAGTCCACGCCGGTGTCGTGGTTCCACTGCATCGCCAGAGACGCCGCCGCCAATGTACCGGCAATCGCCAACACCGCGAGGAAGCTCATCGCCGCCACCAGCACCGGCAATAGCCGGTCGGCCATGGCAGTGCGTAAGCCCAAATGATCCATCCGCCTGGCCACGGCTAGCGGTTCCACACCAGAGATTCATCGAGCGCCAGCATACCCCGGGCAATTTCCAGCCTGGGTGCCGGATACTCTGTCACCAGCCGCTTGCTATGGGTTGCTACCACCACCGTGGTGCCCATTTTATTCAATCCGGTGATCAACATCATCAACCGGTCAGCTTGCAAATCATCCAAATTCCCGGTTGGCTCATCAGCCAAAAACAGTTTTGGCCGGTTTACCACCGCCCGCGCAATAGCCACCCGCTGCTGCTCACCACCGGAAAGCTCGTTGGGCTTGCGGTCCGTTTTGCCCTCCAGCCCCACCCAATGCAGCAACTCGGTGACATCAGACCTCACCTGCGCCTCACTGCGCCGCGCCAGACGCATCGGCAAAGCCACGTTGTCATAGGCCGATAAATGCTCCAGCAGCCGGAAATCCTGAAACACCACCCCAATCCGACGGCGTAGCAGTGCCGCCTCGCGCCGCTCCATGCTAGCGGCGTTGGTGCCCAGCAGTTCAATTTTGCCCTGGCTCGGGTGCTCAGCAAGGTACATCAGCTTCAGCACGCTGGTTTTACCCGCCCCCGAAGCCCCGGTGAGCCAGCGAAATCCGCCCTGGGGAATTTCAAAACTCATATGGCTGATGATCGCGGGCGCATCTGACCCTGATGCGCCACCGGCCCGATGGTACTGCAACCATACATCGTCAAATCGTACCATAAACCAGCACCGCCCTCCGGTCTTTTCTGCCGCCGCGCCGCCGCGTTCCGCAAGCGATTTTCGTAATATTTTTCAATCTTAACGTTCTATGTCCCAATTCTCGACCACACTCTGTTGCACGAGGCGCATTAAAATGTCATTTCTTCCACATCATGCGAATTTCATGCCCCGGCTGCCAAACTGAATACGATGTGCCCGACGTTGCGTTCAACGGCCGTCCGCGGACCGTGCGCTGTCAGCAATGCAACCACCAGTGGTTGGCTGAACCGGCTGTTGCGTCGCCGCCGCCGGCTTGGCCTGCCGCCGGGCCTTCAACCAGCCGCAGCGTGTATGACGACATGCCCAAGGTGATGGAACGCCCCAGCTACGCGCCACCCACGCCCGAACCAGCGCCACGCACCCCGGCTTGGCCAAGCCCCGCCGCCGAAGACCCCGCGCATGACCCGTTCACTTATTCGGGCCCCAGCAGCACCGCTGAAATTCTTGCCAGCCTGGCGCGTAATTCGAACGCTGAGCCTGACCCTGACATTTACGCTGAACCTTCAGGTGATGCCGAATCAAGCCGTGGCGCGAACAGCCTGCCGGGCAACGAAGAACGCTTCGCCGCCCTGGTAAAATCCTCCCGCCCGTATGACGAGCATGAACATGCCGGCCGGTCCGGCATTTTCACCACCATCATTATTCTCATCTTCGTGTTCGGCGGCATTTATGCCGGACGCGCTGGGATCATGCACGCCATCCCGGCCAGTACGCCTTTTTTTAATGGCATCAACCATATTTTCGGTATTCAGCCGGCAGCACCCAAATAATTAAAGCCGGGGGTCCTACCCCCGGCTTCGCCATGAGGTTATCTCAGGCGGCCGCGCGGATTGCCGCAGCTTTCACATCATCGCCGACCAAATCCGAGAAGGTCGCGAAGTTTTCCTCAAACTGCCGCACCAAATCCGCCGCGGCCTTATCATACGCCGCTTTGTCAGCCCAGGCTGAACGCGGGTCGAGCACCTCGGTCGGCACGTCGGCCACCTGCTCGGGCACCCCCAAGCCAAAAAACGGATCCCGGCGGAAGCTGCCTTTATCAAGCTCGCCATTCAACGCCGCCCGCAGCAGTGCACGCGTATGTTTAATCGACATCCGTTTGCCCACGCCGTAAGCGCCGCCGGTCCAGCCGGTGTTCACCAGCCAACAATTCACCCCATGCTCGGCGATCAGTTTTTCCAGCAACTTACCATAAACCGCCGGATGCCGTGGCAGGAACGGCGCACCAAAACAGGTTGAGAAGGTTGCCTGGGGCTCTGAGCCAAGCCCCTTTTCGGTCCCCGCCACGCGGGCTGTGTACCCCGACATGAAATGATACATCGCCTGGCTCGGGCTGAGCTTGGAGATCGGCGGCAGTACGCCAAATGCATCGGCGGTCAGCATGAATAAATTTTTCGGAATCGCACCCCGGCCCGACAATTCCACATTAGGAATAAATTCGACAGGGTAACAGGAACGGGTATTCTCGGTATAGGTCTGGTCAGTGAGGTCCAAATTCCCCTGCGGGTCCGCCACGACATTTTCCAGCACTGTGCCGAACCGATGCGAGGCCGCCCAGATTTCCGGCTCAGCGCTCTGCGAAAGGTCGATCACCTTGGCATAGCAACCACCTTCAAAATTGAACACACCAGACGGCGCCCAGCCATGCTCATCATCACCGATCAAGCGCCGTGCCGGGTCCGACGACAAGGTGGTTTTGCCCGTACCGGAAAGCCCAAAGAACAAGGCGGAGTCTTCGTTTTTACCGATATTGGCGCTGCAGTGCATCGGCAGCACGCCCTTCGCCGGCAAAATCCAATTCATCACCGTGAAGATCGATTTTTTAATCTCGCCCGCATATTGCGTTCCTGCAATAACAATCAGCTTCTCGGAAAACGACAGCACAATCGCGGTGGTGCCATTCACACCATCAATCGCCGGGTCGGTTTCAAATTCCGGCGCGTGCAGAATCACGTAATCTGGTACAAACCCCGCCAGTTCAGCCGCGGGTGGGCGAATAAACATATTGCGCGCAAACAAAGCCTGCCAGGCGCCCGTGGTCACCAGGCGCACCCGAATGCGGTTGGCCGGGTCAGCCCCTGCGTATAAATCCTGGGTGAACAACTCCCGGCCCTGCAAGTAGGCCTGCACCCGGCCTTTCAGCATTGCAAATTTGGCTTCCGGCATTTTTTGGTTGATCTTGCCCCACCAGATCTCGCCCGTCGTGCCAGGCTCATCCACCACGTATTTATCACCCACCGAACGGCCGGTATGGATACCGGTGCGCACGATGATGGCACCATCGGCTGAGAGTCGGCCTTCACCTTTGCGCAGCGAATGCGCCACCAGTGCCGGCGCGGTCAGGTTGGCATGCAGGCATGAAACCACCCGGATACCAGAACCTGCCAGCGGTGTGGCGTCGTGCAGCGGGGCAGTGTTGGAATTTGTCACTGGTTCATTTTTCCTTGGACTGGGATGAAATTAGTCTGCCTTCATAAGCATCTCGCCATGTGGCATCAATCGTTCCATTTCCTTAAAGCCGGGAAATTCGTTGACGCAGCGCAGCAAAACCAAGGGCTTACGGTAAATTTGACGCCGCAGCCCTGAGTTTTTCAACATCCAGCCGCGCCGCCGCTGCAAAGCCGCCCACGTAATGCGCCGCTGTCACATCCATGCGCCAAAACGCAAAATCGGTGAAGTCAGCATACTGGCTGGCATAAGGGTGCGCCATCAAAAACGCCGCCCGCACACCTAAATCATCACTGATCGCGGCCGTGCCGGTTAAACATAGCCGGGGCGCGGTCTGCGGGTTGGCATCGGTTGCTTGCCCCACCACCAGCAATGAGCACGCCGCATTGCGTTTTAGCTGGCGCGTATGGCCCGATAGCGTTGAGAGCAGCAACACCGGCGACAGGTCAGGCAGCAGCGCAAAAGTCACCAAGGCGGCGAACGGTATATTGTCCTGCGCGGTGGCCAAGGTGGCGGCGTTGGCGGTGCGCAGCAGCCCCACCGCCTCATTATAAAAATCCCGCTCTTGCGCTATTGCCATAATCGCGTCACTCCCGCCTTGCATATCAGCCATTATGAGCTCCAACCCATGAAACAGACAATCGCCCTGGTCGACGACGACCGCAACATTCTCACCTCCGTCCAGATGACCCTGGAGCAGGAAGGCTTTACCGTGGTCACCTACACGGACGGCGAATCCGCCTTGCAGGCGCTGCTCGCCAAACCGGTGGAGTGCTGGACATTAAAATGCCCCGCATGGACGGCATGGAGCTGCTGCAAAAGCTGCGTACCCGCACCGCCATGCCGGTGATCTTCCTTACCTCCAAGGATGATGAGCTCGATGAGCTGATGGGTCTGCGCCTCGGGGCTGACGACTACATCACCAAACCTTTCAGCCAGCGGCTGCTGCTCGAGCGTATCCGCGCTTTGCTACGCCGTAACGAGGCCACCCAAGCCGGTGCCGCCCCCGCTGCTGTCATCACCCGCGGCAACCTCACCCTGGATGAGACCAAGCATCAATGTCTCTGGAAGGGCCTCGATATCCAGCTCACCGTGACCGAATTTTTGCTGGTGAAGGCGCTCGCCGCCCGCCCTGGCATGGTGAAATCGCGCGACCAGTTGATCGACGCGGCTTACGGTGAAAACGTCTATGTCGATGACCGCACCATCGACAGCCACGTCAAACGCCTGCGCAAAAAATTCCGTAACGAGGATGAAGAGTTCGACCAGATCGAAACCCTGTACGGCATCGGTTACCGCTACAAGGAAGCGTAAAACACGCCCATGACCAAGCGCACCCGCCTCTCGCGCCTGCTGCGGGACATCCTGCTGGTGAATTTGCTGCCGGTGGCGCTGATTTTCGCAGCGTTGTTTTACCTGGACCAATACCAGCAAGGCCTGCTCTCTGCCGAGGTATCCGCCCTACGCGAGCAAGCCCGTATTTTTGCAGGTGCGCTGAGCCAAAGTGCCGTACAGAACAACCAGGCCGGCCAGCCAGCCCTGAACCCCGACCTCGCCCAGCCGCTGCTGTATCAGCTCATCGACCCCACCCCGAACGCCCAGGCACTCATTTACGGGCCGGATGGCCAGATTATCGCCAATTCCAGGGTGCATCCTGGTCCGGGCGGTGCCATCATCACCGAGCCATTGCCCGCCGCCGCGCCAACCAACATGTTCGCCCGGCTGGTTGGCTATGCCTACGACCACATCACCGGTGCCTTGGCCCAGCCGCAGGATGATTCCGGCCTAATCGGCTCTGGCGCCGGTGAAAACCCCGACACGCTGGGCTGGCAGCCAGACGCCCGCGAGGCCCTGCAACTCACCTCCGTCTCCCCCAACCAGGAAGCCCCGCCCTATGTGCGCCGCAGCGCCGATGGCCAGTTGCTGGTCACGGTGGCGGAGCCGATCAGCCGCAGCCAACAAAATGTGGGCACCGTGCTGCTCACCCGCGAGGCCGGCGGCGTGGACCGCGCGGTACTGGCCATCCGGATATCCATTCTGGGATTATTTGCGCTGGCCTTGGGCCTGACTGTCATCGTCTCGTTCTATCTGGCCCGCACCATCGCCAGCCCGATTCTGCGCCTCGCCAACGCCGCCACTCTGATGCGCGAAGGCCGCGCCCGCACCCAGGCGCTGCCCGAGGCCATCATCGAGCGCAACGATGAAATCGGCACGCTGGCTCGCGCCCTTGATGGCTCCTCGAAAGCGCTGTGGGCGCGCATGGACGCCATCGAGCAATTTGCCGCCGATGTCAGCCACGAGATCAAAAACCCGCTCTCCTCAATCCGCTCCGCCATCGAGACCCTCACCCGTGTTGAAGACCCCACCCGCGCCACCCGCCTGCTGGCCATTGTCACCCAGGATGTCGCCCGGCTGGACCGGTTAATCACTGATATTTCAGACTCATCACGTCTGGACTCCGAGCTTTCGCGCACCCGCATGGAGGTGATCGACCTGGCACCGATTCTGGAGACCCTCACCGAAATGCATGACGCCACCCGCAAGGATAACGGCCCGCGCATGGTGCTGGACAGCCCCGGCGTGGGCCTGACCGTGCGCGGCGTGGAATCCCGGTTGGTGCAGGTGCTACGAAACCTGATCGGCAACGCCATCTCCTTTAGCCCCGAAAATGGCTTTATCTGGCTGCGTGGCCGGGAAACCGGCGGGATCGTGGAACTGGCCGTCGAGGATGAAGGCCCCGGTATCCCGGATGCCAAGCTCGATGGCATTTTTGATCGGTTTTATTCTGAGCGCCCCACCTCGGAGCAATTCGGCAGCCATTCCGGGCTTGGGCTCTCCATCTCGCGCCAGATCATTGAAGCCCACCAGGGCCGCATATCAGCGGAAAACCGCCGCGACGCCGATGGCAACATTATCGGCGCCCGCTTCGTCATCCGCTTACCGAAAGCCGAGACAGACTAAGCGCTCAGGCCTATACTCGGCCCATGTTCGACAGCACCTCCTGGCCCGAACCGCCCCAACCATCCCGGCTGAGCCGCGGCGGGCTGTGGGCGGCGCTGGTTTGCGGGTGTCTCGCCGTCGCCGTGGCCGCCGCTGGGGCGGCAATCCCGCAAAACCCCACCGCTATCATCCGCTCGCCCGATCATCTGCGCCAGATCGAGGTTTTTACCCACCCTTCCGGCACCATTGATTTCTACCTCGCCAACGCCGGCTTTCGCGACCCGCACAAACACCGGCTGATCGCGAGCGTCAGTGGCGCCACAAGCTGGCAGGTGCAATGGCAAGGCGAGGCTGCCGCCCGCTTCAGCATCAGCCCGGCAACCGCCAAAATCACGCAACACCCCAACCCGGGCATCACGCCGGGCTTTGCACTAAACCCTTAACCTAATCCTGCAGCTGCGGATTATGAAACACCGGGTTGCGCCATTTATACAGCGCCCTGGTGAGTGCGGCCGCCAGATCGCGCTTCTGCGCCTCGCCCAGTTGGTGCGCCACCTCCTGTGAGACACCCCGCGCTGAGAGCAGCAATTTCGGCACCGTCCCGGCGCGCTCCTCGAGCACCACATTCAGCCAGTACGGCGGTAGCGAGATATTCCGGGTCCGGCCATTCATGTCGGTGCGGGTGATGGTAAATTTCGTCTCGGTTAAAACCAGCAACTCGCGCGCCCGCGCCGCCCGCACATTCAACCACAACAAAAACAGTGCCAGCGCGATGTCAGCCCCGTTGAACCCGATCACCACCCACGCCCCGATCATCGCCATCATGCTGGTGACAATCAGCGACCCCGCTACCATCACCCCGGCGGCCATCAGCACGCCCTTGCGGTCAAGGCTGCGATGCGGCTGCACGGTGGCCTCGAAAATCAGCCGGTCAGGGTTGGCGGTATGGGCATCCATGCCCCATAAATCGCGTATTCCCCCTGTTCCACAAGAGATGAAATGACCCAGACCCGGCCCCAGCGTCCAAAAATGATGAAGACCGCCAATATTGCGCCGTTTCTGACCGCCATTGCCGCCGGCAACCCGAACCCGCGCACCGAACTGGACTACGCCACCCCCTTCCAACTGCTGGTGGCGGTGATGCTGTCGGCACAGACCACCGATGTCGCGGTCAACAAGGTCAGCAAAACGCTGTTCGCCGACGCGCCCACCCCCGCCGCCATGGCCGCCCTGGGCGCGGCGGGCATCGGGGCGCGGATCAAATCCATCGGGCTGTGGCAGGCCAAGGCCAAAAATGCCGCGGCCCTCTCGCAATTGCTGATCGAACGGCATAACGGCGAGGTGCCGGGCGAGCGTGAGGCTCTGGAAGCCCTCCCCGGCGTGGGGCGCAAAACCGCCAATGTGGTGCTGAACGAGATTTTCGGGCAAGCCACCATGGCGGTGGACACCCATATCTTCCGGCTCGGCAACCGCACCGGCATTGCGCCCGGTGCCACGCCACGGGCGGTGGAAGACGCGCTGCTCAAGCGAATCCCACACGATATGCTGCGTCCGGCGCATTTATGGCTGATCCTGCATGGCCGCTACATCTGCAAAGCCCGAACCCCCGAATGCTGGCGCTGCGCTGGGGCCGCTTATTGCGTGTTCAAAGCAGGGCGACTTCGATCGGATCGTCCATGGTCACCACCTCGGTGGCAGCGACCACCTGGCAGCGCGAATGAGCCTGAAGACGGGGAAACAGCGGATGGG
>NCFD01000129.1 GCA_002281005.1 Acidocella sp. 35-58-6
CAGCGAGGCCAGTGGCTCCGCACCGTGGCCAAACCGGCGTGCAGCCTCGCCACCCAACTGGCGCTCCATAATTACCCGCGCAATTTTCCAAAGATAAAATGACGGGATGACAATATTGCGGGCGGTTTTGATCGCCAGCGTAACTTCGTGAATCACCGGCACGTTACCGCCGTGGCCGTTCAGGACCACAATCCGGGTAAAGCCTTGTGCGATCAGCCCGCCCAGTAAATCCTCCAACACCATCTTAAAACTGGCCGGGGCGAGCGCCATCGCGCCGGGGCTAGAGGCAAAATAATCTGCCACGCCAAAGGGTAATGCGGGCGCCACCAGCGCGGTGACCCCCTGTTTCGCCACACTCTCGGCAATTTGACCGGCCAGCATATCTGCCAGCAGAAAATCCCCCATCGGCAAGTGCGGGCCGTGGTCCTCGTGGCTGCCAAGGGGTAACAGAATGATTGGATTGGTTTTTTTTAAATTCACCCAGGTTGTTGCCGAAACATTGGCGAGCCGGAGACTCTTGGAATCACTATTCATACCGATAGCCTACACACGCTCCGCTTGAGTGGACAAGTTTGCAACCCGAAGCCTAAATTATCGCAATCTCAATCTGTTAGGTAGCAAACATCTCATGCCAGGATTTCACGCCAACAAAATCGTTCCCGTGATTCTCTCTGGTGGCTCAGGCACCCGGCTATGGCCAGTGTCTCGCAAAAGCTTCCCCAAACAATTCTGGCCGTTGATCTCTGAGCGAACCATGCTGGCAGAGACCGCACTCCGCGCCGTGGGGCCAAAGTTCAACCCACCGATTGTGGTCACCAACCAGGAGCACCGCTTTGTCGTCGCTGAACAGTTGCGTGAAGCCGGCCTGAAAAATCCGCAAATTTTATTAGAGCCGGTGGGCCGCAACAGCGCCCCCGCCATCGCCGCCGCTGCGTTGCTGGTGGCCGAGACCAGCCCGCAGTCGGTGCTGTGGATCATGGCGGCGGATGCCGCGATTGCCGATACGACTGCATTGGCCAAAGCCATTGAACACGGTGCCGCCGCCGCTGCCGCCGGGCACTTCGTGACCTTCGGCATGCAACCGACCGCACCGGAGACCGGCTATGGATACATCGTGAAGGGGGCCGCATTGGACAAGCTGCCCGGCGTGTTCCGGCTTGACCACTTCATTGAAAAACCAAACGCCGCACGGGCTGCTGAACTGATCGAATGCAGTGAGAACCTCTGGAACTCCGGCATGTTCATGTTCACCGCCGAGATGATTTTAGATGAGCTGAAACTTTATGCGCCGGAAGTATTGCAGGCGGTGCGCGAGGCCATGGCTCACCGCACCGGCGATCTGGATTTCATCCGGCTCGGAAATGACGCTTTTGCATCTTCGCCCGATATCAGTATCGACTACGCGATCGCTGAGAAAACCGAAAAAGCTGTCGTGGTGCCGGCCAGCATTGGCTGGTCGGATGTCGGCTCCTGGACCGCGCTGCAGGAAATCTCACCCAAGGACGCCAATGGCAATGTGGCGATGGGCGAGGTTTTCCTTGAAGATTCCCATAATAATTACGCCCGCAGCGATGGCATCGTCACCGCGCTGCTGGGGGTGCAGGACATGGTAGTGGTCACCACCCAGGACGCCGTGCTGGTGGCCCATAAGGACCACACGCAGGATGTGAAAAAAATCGTCGAGCGCTTAAAAAAAGCCAAACGCCCTGAGGCCGACACCCACAACCGCGCCTACCGCCCCTGGGGATTTTATGAGAGCCTGATCCAAGGTGACCGCTTCCAGGTGAAACGCATCGTGGTGTGGCCTGGGCAGAAGCTATCCTTGCAAAAACATTTCCACCGCGCCGAGCATTGGGTGGTGGTGGCCGGTGTGGCGCTGGTCACATGCGATGCTGAACACCGCACCGTGCATGAAAATGAGAGCATCTATCTGCCGCTCGGTTCAGTACACCGGATGGAAAACCCCGGCAAAATCCCCCTGACCGTGATCGAGGTGCAATCTGGCCCCTATCTCGGTGAGGATGATATTGTCCGCTTTGAGGACACCTACGGGCGCAATTAAACCTGCAGCTTAACCTCATCGGGCGTGCTCAGCTTCAAGGATAGCGCGTGCAGGCCGGTTTTGAACTCCGCATCAAGTGCAGCATTCACCGCGCGTGAGCGCTCCAGCCGGGATTTGCCGGCAAACGCCGCCGCCACCATCGTCACTTTATAGTGCGTCTCACCACCCTGCGGGGCGTTTGTGCGATGCGAATGGCTGGCATGCTTGCCGCTGTCATCAACAATCTCCAACTGCACCGGCTGAAACGATGCAGTCAGGGTCTCAAACATCCGTTCATAGCGCGTCGTCATATTTACTTCATCCCAGCCGGTCAAAACAGTTGCCATTCATGGCGATCAGCGCACATTAGGACCATGAACGCCACACGACGCAAGCCACGCGCCTACGCCCCCGACCCTGATGCCCCGCATCAGCGTTGCGATGCTGTGGGCTGCGAAAGCCAGGGCGAGTACCGGGCGCCAAAGTCGCGCTCGGAATCTCGTGAGTTTCATTGGTTTTGCCTCGACCATGTGCGCGAATTCAACGCTGCCTGGGATTATTATAAGGGCATGTCCCCCGGCGAGATCGAGGCGCAGTTGCGGGCTGATACCGCTTGGCAGCGCCCGAGTTGGCCGCTGGGACGGCTGGGCCAGACCGCCCGGCTGGATAACACCCTGGAGGAGGAGCTGCATGCCTTCACCTTCGGCGCCCGCCACAGCCCACCGCCGCCGAGTACCCCGCCCGACTTGCGCGAGGCTTTGAGCGTGCTTGGCCTAACCTGGCCGGTTTCGTTGGCGGCGGTGAAAACCAAATACAAGCAGCTTGCCAAGCGCCATCACCCGGATGCCAATGGCGGCGACAAAGGCTCGGAAGAGCGCCTGAAATCGATCAACCTTGCCTATGCCACCCTTCGTGGCAAACTACCCGCACACCAGCCCGCCCGCAGTGCCGCGGAATAAAATTAGCCTCGTTACGACCCAACCAGTAGGACCGATTTTCTGATGAATAATATTGCCGCGATCACCGAAACCCGGATGACCCCGACCTCGGCGATCAGCCTGCCTGATATCACACTCAGCGCCCGCGCGGTGTTTGGGATTGACTCCGACATCGAGGTCCCAGCTTTTTCCGTCCGCACCGAGCATGTGCCCGAAGTCGATGAGGCCTATCAGTTTGACCGCGATACCACGCTCGCCATTCTGGCGGGTTTCGCCTTCAATCGCCGCGTCATGGTGCAGGGCTATCATGGCACCGGCAAATCCACCCATATCGAGCAAATCGCTGCCCGGCTGAACTGGCCCTGTATCCGCGTGAATTTGGACAGCCACATCAGCCGGATCGATCTAATCGGCAAGGATGCCATTGTGCTGAAGGACGGCAAGCAGGTGACGGAATTCCGCGAGGGCATCCTACCCTGGGCGCTGCAACACCCCTGCGCCCTGGTGTTCGACGAATATGACGCCGGCCGCCCGGACGTGATGTTCGTGATCCAGCGGGTGCTGGAGGTTGAGGGCAAACTCACCTTGCTAGACCAGAACCGCGTAATCCGCCCGCACCCAGCCTTCAGGTTGTTCGCCACCGCCAACACGGTGGGGTTGGGCGACACCACCGGGCTTTACCATGGCACCCAGCAGATCAACCAAGGCCAGATGGACCGTTGGAACATCGTCGCCACGCTGAACTACCTGCCGCACGCGCAGGAAGTCGCCATCATCATGGCCAAGCTCGGCGTGGATGCGGCCGATACCGTGATGAAAAAACGCATGGAGAGCATGGTGGCTTTGGCGGAACTCACCCGTGCCGGGTTTATCGCGGGCGATATTTCCACCGTTATGTCGCCGCGCACCGTCATCACCTGGGCGGAAAACACCAAAATCTTCGGCGATGTCGGGTTCGCCTTCCGGCTGACCTTCCTGAATAAATGCGATGAGGCGGAACGCGGCACGGTGGCGGAATATTACCAGCGCTGCTTCAACGAGGAGATCTCAACCAGCTTGATGACCCGCAAAACCGCCTGACCATGAGCGGTAACAACAACGACCAAGGCCGCTCGGAGGAATTCAAGCGGGCCACGGCTGGTGCACTTAGGGCCATCGCGCAGGTGAACGAGGTGCAGGTCGCCTATCAGCCAGGCCCGGCGGGGCTGGCCGGCAAACGCGCCCGCCTGCCTGCGCCTTCGCGAGCACTTCCCGCCAATGAGATGGCCAAACTGCGCGGCGCCGCAGATTCCCTGGCATTACGGCTGCGCCACCACAATGATACCATCCACAACGCCCGTGCCCCTGCTACCCGTGAAGCCCGCGAAGCCTATGATGCGCTGGAACAGGCACGGGTTGAGATTGTCGGTGCCGAGCATATGGCCGGGGTTTCAGCCAATCTGCGCGGCAAATTGCAGGAGGAATGCGCTGCCGACGGGCTGGACCGCATGACCCGGCGCGAGCAGTTACCGCTGGTGACCGCGCTCTCGCTACTGATCCGCGACAAAATGGACGCGGCCTCAGTGCCGGACTCCGCCAAACAGATTCTCAATTTATGGCGTGATACGCTGGGCGATGCCGCCGAGAGCGCCCTCAATGAAATGGCCTCGGCTAAGGCCGACCAGTCACACTACACTAGCGCTGCCCGCAAACTACTTGCCGCCCTGGATTTAGCTGAGGGCGAATCAGACGCTGAGGATGGTGAGGAATCACAGGATGGCGAGGACGGCGGCGATAATACCTCGCAGCAGGATAATTCGCAGGACGGCGAAGGCCAGACC
This sequence comes from Acidocella sp. 35-58-6, assembly GCA_002281005.1. Classification (GTDB taxonomy): domain Bacteria; phylum Pseudomonadota; class Alphaproteobacteria; order Acetobacterales; family Acetobacteraceae; genus Acidocella. The sequence continues at coordinate 4,800 of NCFD01000129.1, forward strand.
GAGGCGCAGGACGAGAACATGCTGGCCGCCGCCCCCGAGATGAGCGAGGGGCAGACCGCCGAACAAGATGCCGAGGACGATACCGAGGGCCAGGATTTCGCCGCCGAGGCCGACGACGCCCCCGCCGGTCCGCAGCAACGCCGTGCCCCCGCGCAGGGTGACAGCCACACCAGCTACCGCGCCTTCACCCGCGCCCATGACGAAGAAATTGACGCGGATGAATTATGCGACCCGGAGGAATTAAGCCGGTTGCGTCAGCAACTCGACCAACAGCTTCAGCACATGCACGCTGTGGTGGCCAAGCTAGCCAACCGCCTGCAACGCCGCCTGCTGGCGCAACAGACCCGCGCCT